>CBINIO010000179.1:0-7969 GCA_966250725.1 uncultured Chitinophaga sp. | reverse complement strand
TATATAACTCATTTTCCCGCAATGATTTAGAAAAATTAACGAAATCGATCAATGAACAAAAGTAATGATTAATCAGAAAAACCCTACCGTTTAGAGGAGATTTAACGTATAAATTCAAGCATTTGATCAAAAATCATCAGAAGGCTTACTTCGGGGCGCGTAAATAAAGATAAAGGGCCAGCCCCGCGAAAACGAAGTTGGGTATCCATGCCGCCAGCAGCGGGTTCAGATCGGCCTTGGTGGCGAATACGGTGGAGAACTGCAGGAACAGGATGTACCCGGCGGAGATCACGATGCCCAGCGCAAGATGCAGGCCGCTTCCGCCCCTTACCTTCCGGCTGGAAATGATCGCGCCGATCAGCACAAGGATGATCACCGCCACGGCGGCCGAGGTACGGCGGTATTTTTCAACGTAATAAACGCTCAGGCCTTCCGCCCCGCGCAGCTCTTCCCTTTCCAGGTAACGGTTCAGCTCGGGCGTGGTCATGGCCTGCTCCTTGTTTTTTTCTTCCACCATTTCGGAGGGGTGCAGCGGTATCTTCAAAGCGGTATCGTTGGCGGTGCGCAGGGTTTCGTGCATGCCGTCGATGGTGCGTTCGGTAATGTAGTTCAGGTTCCACTTGCGGGAAGCGGAATCCCAGGCCACGCGGTCCGCCTTCAGGCTGTACAGCACCTGCTGCCCTTCCACGCGTTTCAGCACGAAGTTATTGCCGTTCTTGTAAGTAGGGTTGTACAGCCCGAAAGTGATGTACGTAACGCTGTCCACCCGTATGGTTTTATCCGTCAGCGCGTCCTGGTCCCTGGGCGACCGTACGTATTTATTCTCGAAAGTGGTGCGGATGCGGTTGGCTTCCGGCACCACCCAGCGGTTGGCGGCCCAGAGAATGGAGGCGAACAGTACGGCGCCCACCCAGTAAGGCCGCAGGAAACGCCTGAAGCTCACGCCCGCGCTGAGGATCGCGACGATCTCCGTTCTGTAGGCGAGCTTGGAAGTGAAAAAGATCACCGATATGAAGATGAACAGCGGGAACAGCAGCGCGGCGATGTGGGGGATGAAGCCGATATAATAATGCATGAACACGAACCCGATGGACAGGTTGTGCTCCAGGAAGTCGTCGATCTTTTCCGTGATGTCGATCACCACCGAGATCACCAGCAGGATCATCAACGAATACACGAACGTGCCGATGAACTTGCGCAGTATGTACCAGTCTATCTTCTTCATATATTGATTGGGCAGCCGGGCTTTAAGGTGCAAAGCTAGTATTCCGCCTGCATCTAATATGCAATTTTAATTGATGACGTGCAATTTTAACATAAATGCTACAGCCTGGTCTGCAGCTGCGGCACCACCTGGCGTTTCCATGCGCCGAAGGTGCCTTTCAATATCTGCTCGCGCGCCGCTTTTACCAGCTCGAGATAAAAGCGGAGGTTGTGGATGCTCGCAAGCGTCATGCCGAGTATTTCGCCGGCCACGAAAAGGTGGCGCACGTAGGCTTTGGAATAGTTGCGGCTGGCGTCGCAGGGGTTTTGCCCGTCCAGCGGGCTGAAGTCGTTCGCCCACTTTTTATTGCGGATGTTGATCACGCCGTTCCAGGTGAAGAGCATGCCGTTGCGCCCGTTGCGGGTGGGCATCACGCAGTCGAACATATCGATGCCCAGCTCAATATTGTTCAGGATATTCCAGGGCGTGCCCACGCCCATGAGGTAGCGCGGTTTTTCCACCGGCAGCAGCTCCGTTACCAGCCCGCACATTTCATACATTTCCGCTTCCGGCTCGCCCACGCTCAGCCCGCCGATGGCGTTGCCGGCGCAGTTGCGCGAAGCGATGGCTTCGGCCGAGGCTTTCCGCAGGTCCTTGTACGTACTGCCCTGCACGATAGGGAAAAGCGTTTGTTCGTGCCCGTATTCGGGAGACGTTTCTCCAAGGCGTTTGATGCAGCGGTCGAGCCAGCGGTGCGTCAGCTCCATGCTGCGTTTGGCGTAGCCGTACTCGCTGGGGTACGGCGGGCATTCGTCAAAGGCCATAATGATGTCTGCCCCGATGGTGCGCTGTATATCCATCACGTTTTCGGGGGTGAACAGATGTCGGCTGCCGTCGATATGGCTCTGGAACACGACGCCTTCTTCCCTGATCTTGCGGTTGGCGGCGAGGGAAAACACCTGGTAGCCGCCGCTGTCGGTGAGGATGGGGCGGTCCCAGCCGTTGAATTTATGCAGTCCGCCGGCCTGCTTCAGCACTTCCATGCCGGGGCGCAGGTACAGGTGATAGGTGTTGCCGAGGATGATCTGCGCGTCTATTTCGCTGCGCAGCTGCTCCTGGGTAACGGCTTTCACGGAGCCTACGGTGCCGACGGGCATAAAGATGGGCGTTTGGATGGTACCATGCGCGGTGGTGATGGTACCGGCCCTGGCGCCTGAAGGATCGGTGGTGATAAGATCGAACTGCAAGATGTGTATTTTTTCAGGGGGCAAAGGTATTGAATAATTAAGCATGATCATTAACAGGCGTTTAACTAAAATTCTTAGTAATTATTTCAATATTTGAAATATTGTTTGCTTAACCGTAATTTTATGACTGTAATCAGCAGAAAAGCCCTGACGGGTTTTTCAAAAGAACAACCGGGATCATCCGATGCGCTGCTAGCATGGTTCCGGGTTACCTGCGAATCGGACTGGAGTTGCCTGAAGGATGTTAAATCCACTTTTAACAGTGTGGACTATGTTGGGAACGATCTGTATGTGTTTAATATCCGCGGCAACAGGTACCGGCTGGTAGCCCGTATTATTTTCAGGGTGAGAACGGTTTTTATCCGATGGATCGGCACGCATCGCGATTATGATGACTTAAAGATTGAAAAATTATGATCCCCCTCATTGATATTATGAAAAACAAAACCCATCACAAAAAAGCCGGCGCCGCCGCCACGGAAGAATATAACCGCGTGATGGCCCGCATCGACCGGCTGATGAAAAAAGGATCGGCGGCCTTGACGGAGGCCGATGTTGATGAATTACAACGATTGGTAAACGTCGCGGGAGCGTATGAGGAACGTTACGTAGAATTACCGGAGCCGGACACATTGCACGGAATGATAGAACTAAAGATGTACAGCATGAAAATGAATCAGAAGGAAATGGCCGCATTTCTCGGAATTTCCCCTTCAAAGTTCTCCCAGATCCTTCATCACAAAAGGGAGCCTGACGTTGAATTCCTGAAGGTGATCTATCATAAACTTCAGCTCGATCCGAAATTTATACTTGACCATGTCTAGTATTAATTTTTCCACAACCTTACATAGCTAAATAAAAACATATATTTTTGCCCCCTATGTCGGACAACCTGGGGATTATCATTTTTTATGTTTTCGCCGCTGCTGCGGGAATACAGGTATTGTATTACCTCGTCTTTTTTTCAAGGGTGGCGTTTTACAAACGCAGGTTCGATCCGGACCATCCGCCAAAAGAAGCGCTTTCCGTCATCATCTGCGCCAAAAACGAGGAAAGAAGCCTTCCCCGCAACCTGCCCACCGTGCTCCAGCAGCGGTATCACATCCACCAGCAGCCGGAATACGAGGTGATCGTGGTGAACGACAATTCGGAGGACGATTCCAAATATTACCTCGCCTCCATCGAAAACGGGTACTCGCATTACCGGCATATCGAGATCAAGCAGTCGGCGCAGTTCATCCCCGGGAAAAAATATCCCCTGTCCATCGGCATCAAAGGCGCCAAATACGATACCGTGGTGCTCACCGACGCGGACTGCAAACCCGCCAGCACCCACTGGCTGTCCATGCTTTCGCAGGGCTTTGAGAACGGCCGGGAGATCGTGCTCGGGTACGGGCCGTATTATAAAAAACCGGGCTTCCTCAACAAAGTGATCCGTTACGAAACGTATTTCAGCGCGCTGCAATACCTTTCCTTCGCCATGGCCGGCATTCCTTACATGGGCGTGGGCCGCAACCTGGCGTATAAAAAGGAGCTTTTTTTCAAACACAAAGGTTTCACCGCCCACCAGCATATCGCCTCCGGCGACGACGACCTGTTCATCAACCGCGCCGCCAACGGCTCCAATACGGGCGTGGTGATCAACAAACACGCCTTTGCCTATTCGGAGCCGAAAACAAAATGGAAACACTGGTTCGCGCAGAAAACCCGGCACATGAGCACAGGCAAACATTACCGCTTCGGGCATAAAGTGCTGCTGGGACTGTTCTCCCTCTCCCATTTCCTGTTCTATCCCGCCCTGGCGGCCGCCCTGTTCTACGCGCCCATGCTCTACATCACGCTGGGCATCCTGGGCGGCAGGTTCTTTATCCAGTCCATCATCACTTTCTTTGCGATGAAACGGCTGGACGAAAAAGACCTGTTCTGGTACAGCTGGCTGATGGACATCCTCATGTTCCTATATTATGTTATCTTCACGCCCGCATTGTTCTTCCAGAAAGGCAAGAGCAAGTGGAAATAAGCATGGAGACCGTTTTAAAATATTTCGCCGATTTTACGCCCAAACAGCTGGACCAGTTCAGGTCCCTGGAACCGCTTTACAGGGAATGGAACGAAAAGATCAACGTGATCTCGCGTAAAGACATCGAGTCGCTGTACGAAAAACATGTGCTGCATTCGCTCGCCATCGCGGCGGTGGCGGACCTGCCCGACGGTCTGCAGGTGCTGGACCTCGGCACCGGCGGCGGTTTCCCCGGCATTCCGCTGGCGATCTTTTTCCCTGAAGTGCATTTCCACCTCGTGGATTCCATCGGTAAAAAAATAAAAGTGGTGGAAGGCGTGGCCGAAGCCCTGAACCTGCAGAATGTGACTACCGCCCATTCCCGCGTGGAAGATATCAGGAACCGCAAGTTCGACCTCGTGGTGTCGCGCGCGGTGGCGCCTTTAAAAGACCTCTGGCGCTGGAGCAAACCCCTTGTCAAAAAAAACGCGGACGAAGACCGGCCCTCCGGCCTCATCTGCCTCAAAGGCGGCGACTTGGCGCAGGAGATATCCGAAAGCGGCTGCCGGCCGAAGATGGTAAACATCTACAAGCTCTTCCCCGAAGAATTTTTCCAGGAAAAATATGTGGTGGCGGTAAGATAATCCGCCAGCCGGCATCAGAACCCGACATCCTCATCCGTATGGCTCAGCTCGGTTTCGAGCGTGCAATGGGAGATATTGAGGTGATGCAGGGCGTGCTTCAGCGTCGTTTTCAGCGTGGCCACCTGTTCGTCCGTAAGACCGGGCTGAACGGTCACGTGCGCCGTGAGCGCGTTTTCAGTGGTGCTTACCGCCCAGATGTGCACATGATGCAGGTCCGCCACGCCGGGGATACCTTGCGCCACCTCCTTTACCCGTTCCACGGAAATGCCCGCCGGTACACCGTCGAGGGATAAACGAAGACTGTCGCGCAGCAGGCCCCAGGTGCCGTACACGATCACGGCCATTACGATGATGCTCACGGCCGCGTCTATCCAGTACTGCCGCGTGTATATCATCAGCAAGCCCGCGGCCACGGTGCCGAGAGACACCAGGGCGTCCGCCACCAGGTGCAGGTACGCGCCTTTTACGTTCAGGTCCTCGTCCTTGTCCCGGAAAAAAAAGAAAGCAGACAGGCCATTGATAAAAATGCCCGCGCCGGCCACGATGGCCACCGGCCCGCCCGCTAAAGGCAGGGGGTGACGCAGCCGCATAACCGCCTCATAACCAATGGCCCCTACGGCTATCAGTAAAATAATAGCGTTTAATAATGAGATCAGGATGGTACTTTTGCGGTAACCGTACGTATACATGTTGCTCGGCGGAATGCGGGCAAGCCGGAAAGCGAGCATGGACAGGGCCAGGCTGGTCACGTCGCTGAGGTTGTGACCGGCGTCCGTCAGCAGCGCGAGCGAGCCCGTGGCAAAGCCGGCAACGGCTTCCACCGCCACGAAAACGAGGTTCAGGCCGATGCCCGCCAGGAAAGCCCTGTTCAGCCTGGAAGCCCCCGGCGGAACATGTGCGTGATCATGCATATGCTTAAAAATACGAAGACCCGCGTAAAAAAAACGCTGCGCGATACAATAAGCGGTCCGCTGGTTCGTCTACCTAACTAAGATGAACGAGTGGCTTTCCATAAAAAAACCCATGGCACTGGAACAAAACGAACGCATACAGCGAACGGTGGAAAAGGAACGCAACCGGCTCCTGCAATTCATCCGGAAACGGGTGGACAATGTGGCCGATGCGGAAGACATCCTGCAGGACGTGCTGTACCAGTTCACGCAGTACCTTCGCCTGGGTTCGGATATAGATTCGCTGACCGGCTGGCTTTTCGCGGTGACCCGCAACCGCATCACGGACTGGTTCCGGAAAAAGAAGGAAGACCGTTTTTCGGACACGGCCATTGAAACGGGCGACGGCGAGGGGCCCCTCTACCTGTCAGACATATTGCCCGATGCTTCGGCCCAAACCGACGTGCCCATGCTCCGGAAATTCATGTCCGAAGCCATTACCGAGGCGATAGACGAATTGCCCGAAGAGCAGCGGTACGTGTTCCTGCAGCATGAAGTGGAGGGCCGCTCCTTCAAGGAAATATCCGCGGAAACCGGCGTGTCGGTAAACACGCTGCTCAGCCGCAAACGTTACGCCGTGTTGTCTTTGCGCGAACGGCTGGCGGTATTGTACAAAGAATTAATGAACGATTAAACGTATTGATATGAAGAAGAAACATATCGTTTGGAAAATATTGGCTGCCATAGTGCTTATCCCCGCTTTCGCGGCGCTGTTCGGATTCACGACCATGTATCTCTGGAACTGGCTGATCCCGTCCATTTTCAACGGGCCGGTGATCACCTTCTGGCAGGCGCTGGGGCTGTTCCTCCTCTGCAAGCTGCTGTTCGGCTTCCCGAAAGGGCACCGCGATAAAAAACACTGGCGCTGGAACAAGGAAAGGTGGAGGGAACATATGAAAGCGAAAATGGAACATCTTTCCCCGGAAGAAAGAGAAAAACTAAAGAGCCATTTCGACCGCTGCATGATGGGCCGCCGGGGCTCCAAACCCCGCGAAGAGGCGGCCGGCGCCACGGAAGAACCATAAACGACAACCTGACAACCTAACTGTATGCAACCCGAACCCAACACCGGCATTATGATCGGCATCTTCAAAACGAACATCCGCACGTACCACGAGCGCAACCTTATCATCAGCGCCATCTGCAATCACTTTGAAGTCTCGTCCTGCAACGTTGATATCGAAGATTGCGACAAGGTGCTGCGCGTGGTGGACATGAAAGTGGACGAACATTCCATCATCCGTTTCGTGCGGGAGCGCGGCTTCCTTTGCGAAGTGCTGGAATAATAGAACTTCCCCGTTCCCGCTCCATGGGAACGGGATTTTTTTGCCTGTACCCGAAGTAAAAACGTATTTCCACTCATGGCCGTACCGCCGCAAATTCGTACCTTCAGTAAAACCCCGATCCGCTAACACAGGCCGGTTGCAGGCCGCCCCAAAATATGCCTGCGCCGCCGCAAATGTTGAATCCATGAAACTGAAATGGCTGTTCGGCTGCCTGTTGCTGTTGTGCGTCATGAAGGTGCGCGCGCAAAGCGAATTTCCCAAAGGCTGGATCTTCCCGCTCGAAATGGGAAATGGCCTCGTTACCAATTTCCACGGTGCTTCCCCCGATCTTTTTGTAGCCACGCTGGCCTTTTCGCCGCAGGTAACGGTAGTGCCGGGCAGGCTCCGGCTGGGCCTCACCGGCGGCGGCGCGTTCTACAACAAGCGTATATACGGCACCGGCGGCGGGCGCGTATCGCTCATGCTTTCGCAAGGCCCCAAAGTGCTGGAAAGCACCGTGGTCAACATACAGCTCGTGGGCGAATACCTGTTCGGCACCAAAAACCAGCGCCTCGTGGGCGGCGGCTTCGCTTTCGAGATCGGGCAAATGGCGACCCTCGGCATGAAAGTGCACCGCGACTATGCCTGGAACGACTGGTG
>CBINIO010000178.1:0-8041 GCA_966250725.1 uncultured Chitinophaga sp. | reverse complement strand
GTCAGCAGCACGTTGTTGTCAACGATGATGGGCACCGGCCCCCAGTTCTGCACGAGATAGCTGTACGCCACGGCGCGCATAAAGCGGCCTTCCGCGATGCCGGCCTGTTTGGCGGCTTCGGGCACCTCGGCCGAGGTATATTTCGTGACGTTGTTGATCGCCATGTTCGACTGCGCCACCACGTTGAAGAAAGAGGTCCAGGAAGTGTATACTTCGGGCGTTACGTCGGTGGTCTGCATGCGGATGTTTTCCACCTGGTACGAGCCGGACATCAGCACGCCGGCCCTGCCGTCGCCGATGCCGTGCGAGGATTTGTCGTTGTAGGCGAACCACACGATGTTGTACAGCGGCGCGGTGCCCGCCAGCACCTGTTCGGGCGTTTTATAAAAGTTGGCGTCCACGATCGCGTCTTCGGGCGGGCGGTTCAGGAAATCTTTGCTGCAACCGGCCAGCACACTGCACCAGAGCAACAGGAAAAATGTTTTTGTATGATGGAACTTGTTCATGTTGTAATGGTTTATGCTTTAAAAATCAACACCGATGCTGGCGGAATACATCCTGGTAAGCGGGTAACGGCCTGCGTCCACCGCTATCAGCTGGCTGTTCAGCTGCACTTCCTTGCCGAGGTACGCGCCCACTTCGGGGTCGAAACCTTTGTATTTGGTAAAGGTGTGCAGGTTTTGCGCGCCGATGGTAAGCCGCACGGCTTTCACCACGTTCTGGCCATGCAGCAGCGAGCTTGGTACGTTGTAGCCCAGCTGTATGTTCTTGATGCGGATGTAAGAGCCGTCTTCCACGAAGCGGTCGGTAAAGCGGTTGCCGTTACCGTTGATGTCGGTGCCGGTAATGCGGGGCACAGTGGTATTGGGATTGGCGAGCACGTCCTTCCCACCTTCCGATTTGATGCGCGCATAATCGAACGCTTCTACCAGCAGGTTGCGGCCGAGGTTGATGTTGTTCGGATTGGTGTTGTCAAAGCTCAGGTAGTTGTAAATATCGTTGCCCTGCGCGCCGGTGAGCAGTATGCTCAGGTCGAAGCCTTTGTAGGAAAAGGTGTTCGTCAACCCGAACGTCAGCTTCGGCCAGGGATTGCCGATAAAGGTCTGATCGCGCGAATCAATGATGTTGTCGCCGTTCAGATCGCGGTACTTGATATCGCCCACCCATACGCCCGCGTCTTTCGACACCGGCAGCCGCGTTCCGTCCGATTGCGCTGGGATGGCGCTTTTCTGTATCTCGTCCTCGGACTGGAAAATACCGTCCATAATGTAGCCCCAGAACATCCACGGCGCCTGCCCGATGGAAGAGCGGCTCGTGAAGTTGTTCATATACCAGGCGGAGCGCGAAAGGAAAGCGGCGTCCGAATAGAACTTGGTGATCTTTGTTTTGAATGAGGAAATGTTGAAGTTCGTGCTCCAGGTGAAACCGTTGCGGTTATCGATGTTCACCGTGTTGAGCGTGATGCCGAAGCCCCTGTTCTCCATCGCGCCGATGTTCACGATCGGCGGGTTGATGGCGCCTTCGCCGGCGGTGCCCATATAGGCGGGCAGCGGGTTGGGCATGAGCAGGTTGTCGGTTTTGCGGATGTAGTAGTCGCCTTCGAGCTGTATCCTGTCTTTAAAAAGACTGAGGTTCAGGCCGATGTTCTGGGTTTCGGTGGATTCCCATTTCAAGCCGGCATTGCCGTATTGGCCCGTGCGGAAACCCGCGCCCCAGGGAGTGGTCACAGAGTTAAGCGCGGAATACTGCGCGCCGCCTGAACCGTTGTTGCCGGTCATGCCGTATTCGGCGCGGATCTTCAGATCGCTGATCACGTTGCTGAGCCCGCGCATAAAAGGCTCTTCGCTCACGCGCCACGCCGCGGACACGGAAGGGAAATACCCCCATTTATTTTCCGTACCGAAATTGCTCGACCCGTCCGCACGGCCGGCCAGCTGCACGATGTATTTATTGTCGTACGTATAGTTCACACGGCCCAGCCACGATTCCAGCGCGCCGGAGCCTTTGAAGCTGCCGGTGGTCTGCCCCAGCGCATCGCCGAGGTTAAGGCTGGGTATCTCGTTGCTGGCAAAACCGGTGCGCGTGGCGCTGAAGCCCTGGTTACTCCAGGCCTGCGCTTCATGGCTCGCCATGGCGCCGATGCTGTGCTTGCCGATATTTGTATTGTATTGCAGCAATTCGTTGAGGTTCCAGTAGAAGTTGCGGTTGTTGCTCACGCTCAGGCTCGCCTTTTCGTTGGCGTTGTAACCGAGGCGGTAGGTGGGCGTAAACTTGCTGCCGTCGGCGTATTCGAAGTTGCCGTTAAAGCTGGTGCGGAACACGAGCCCTTTGATGATGCCTACTTCCGCGGTCACGCCGCCAAGACCACCGGTCCTTTTCAGGTTGTTGTCTATCAAATTGGCGATAGCGACAGGATTGAGCGGCGCATATTTGGCGTTGCCGCCGTATTCGTTCTCGGTGGCGCCGCCCCAGGTGCCGTCAGGATTTTTCACCGCGATGTTCGGCGCGAGGTTGATGGCGTTGCGGATCACGTCCTCGCTCGTGGACGCGAGTTTTTCCTTCGTCTGGTAAAAGTTCAGCGAGGTGCTCAGCTTCAGCCATTTGAAGGCCTGGTTGTCCAGGTTGAGGCGGAATGAATAACGGTCGAAGTTGGAGCCGATGGCTACGCCCTGCTGATCGAAATATTCGCCGGACATGTAATAGGTGGTGTTCTTCTGACCACCGCTTACGGTCACCTGGTGTTTTTGCAGGGGTGCGGTCTGGAACAGCGCGTCCTGCCAGTTGGTGCCTTCTCCGAGCACGGAAGGGTTCTGGAATTCCGGCGTGGGCGTACGGCCCAGCAGGCGGGCGATCTCGTTGTTCATGATGGCGAACTGCTGCAGGTTCATTACCGGCAGGTCGTCCGGTTTGTCCTGCAGGGAATAGAGGTAATTATATGTCACTTTGAACTGCCCTGCCCTGCCGCGTTTGGTGGTTACCAGCACTACGCCGTTGGTGGCGCGGGAACCGTATACCGCCGTGGCGGACGGCCCCTGCAAAACTTCGATGCTGGCGATATCGCTGGGGTTGATGCCGGCCAGCGGGTTCACCGAGCTGGTGGCGCCGTAGCTTACCGTGGCGGGCTGCATCTGCACACCGTCTATCACGTACAGCGGCTCGTTGGTGCCGCTCAGGGTGTTTACCCCGCGGACCACAACGGATACGCCGCCGCCGGGCTGACCGGTATTCTGCGTCACGTACACGCCCGCGGCCCTGCCCTGGAGGGCCTGGTCCATGGTGGTGTTGATGGTCTTATTGATGTCGGCCGATGAGATGGACACCTGCGCGCTGCTCTGGTCTGTTTTTTTCATGGTGCCGTAACCCACTACCACCACGTCTTTCAAGGTGCGCTGGTCTGTTTCCAGCGTGGTGTTCATTACGCTGGACGAACCAATGCGCAGCTCCCGCGTAGCCATGCCGATAAAGGATATGCCGAGCACCTGCCCGGTGGCCGCGTTGATGCTGTAACGGCCTTCAGCGTCCGTCATCACGGCGTTGGTGGTGCCCCTTACGGTGACGGTGGCGCCGGGCACCGGTCTGCCGGTCTCTGCGTCGGTAACCGTGCCCGTGATCTTGCGGGGAGCATTCTGCGTGGCCGGCGTGTTTTGTGCGTGCGCCGGTAAGGCAAGCAGCCAGATGCAGATCATGGCCCATAATGCCAGGCATGACCGTACTGTAATGCTGTGTTTTTTCATACGTGCAATGAGTTTTTGTGGATTGGGAATTTGAGCGTTTTAGTTTTTTGGTTGTTCGTTGATGTTTATTTCATAAGTGGACCTGTTCACTGGAATCATCGGGATAAAAATAAACAGGGGGGGTGAGAGGCATGGGACTGCCTTGTTTAAAATACCGGGCGGGAATGTTGCATCACCCCTGCCGGGATGTTAATTTGAGGGGTATAATTTGTAGCCTTTGGCTGGGGAAAGGATTGGTAATCACAGGTTTAACAGGAGTAAGGCATCCGTTTTCATCATACCGCGAAAGCAGCGAAGATGCGTAAAATGAAGGTAAAAAATGCGCTACCGCGAGCATGAAAGACATATTTCCGCCCTACATGCGTAAACATTTACTGCACGACGCGCTTACCGGCGTCCGCCGGATTTCCGCATTCCTGCGGTTAAGCCCGGTCGCCGGCAAACTATTTCCTCATCGCCGAAGCGTACGCCGACGGCAGCATATGATAAGCCATTTTGAAATACCTTGCGAAGTATTTGGGATTGTTGAACCCGACTTCATAGGCCACCTCGGCGATGTTCATTTCCGTTTTGGTAAGCAGCATGGCGGCCCGTTGCAGGCGCACCGTTCTGATAAATTCTATGGGAGGATGCCCCGTCAGGGCGAAAATGCGTTTGTAAACGGACACCCGGTTCATGCACAGCTCCCGGCTCAGCATCTCCACGGAAAACCCGGGGTCTGAAAGATGTTTCTCCACGATCTCCAGCGCCTTCTGCATAAATTTCTCATCGCCGGAAAGCCCGTTCGCCCCTTCGGGCTCCTTTTGCGGTATCACCAGCTGCACGGGCGCCTGCCGCGCCAGCAGGTTCCGCACCCTCGACAGCATGATCTCGAAATTGAAAGGTTTCACCAGGTAGTCCGCCGCACCGGTCTCCAGCCCCCTCAGCTGCTCCTCTTCCGCCGCCAGCGCCGTGAGCAATATCACGGGAATGTGACGGGTGCGCGCGTCGGCGGCTATTTTCCGGCACAGCTCCACCCCGTCCATCACGGGCATGGTGATGTCGCTCACCACCAGGTCAGGCAGCTGCGAAAGCGCGGTTTGCCAGCCGGCCGCGCCGTCCTGCGCTTCTATGATCTCGTAATGTTCTTTCAGGTTGTCTTTCAGGTAAAACCGGAAATCCTCGTTGTCTTCCACGATCAGGATGGTCTGTTTCTTTTTGTTCCTGCTTTTCTTTTTGCCGTTGGAAAGCAGCTTTTGCGGCGGCGGCGTTCCGGTCGCCGTGGCCGTTTCTTCCTGGCCGGCCGGCTTGAATGGCAGCCTTACCGTGAAGCAGGTGCCTTTGTCCGGCTCGCTCTCTACTGTGATGGTGCCGTTGTGCAGCTTTACGAATTCACGGGTGATGGCCAGCCCGATGCCGCTGCCCTGGTTCACGTACTGCCCCGGCTGCCCGCTCTGGAAGAACCGCTCGAATATCTTCTCCAGCTGCCCCGGCGGCATGCCGATGCCGGTGTCTTTCACTTTCAGCTCCAGCGTAGCCAGCGAGGGCTCGGGCATCACGTCCGCGGTAACGGACACTTTTCCTCCCTTCGGCGTAAACTTGAACGCGTTGGACAACAGGTTAAAAAGAATGCGTTCTACTTTATCGTGGTCAAAAAATACGTTCAGCTGGCTGCAATTGGCGGCATAGGAAAATTCCACGCCCTTTCGTTCGGCAAGATCGGAGAACGATTGCGCCACTTCTTCGAGAAAGCCCATCAGCTCGCCTTTTACGGGCACGGGCCGCAGCTCCTGCATTTCCATCTTGCGGAAGTCCATCAGCTGGTTCACGAGGTTCAGCAGGCGTTTGGCGTTGCGCCGTATCAGCTGGAACTGCTGCTTTTCTTCCGCGTCCTCCGTTTTGCGCAGCATGTCCTCTATGGGTGAAAGTATCAGGGCCACGGGCGTTCTGAATTCATGGCTAACATTGGTCAGCAGCTTGATCTTCATCATGTCCAGGTCGTGCAGGCGCTGGGCTTCCTTGCGTTCCTGCTGCAGCGCGAAACGCCGGTGCGCGCGGCTGATCACCATCTTCCTCGAAAAATACAGCAGCGCGATGATGACCATGATGTAGAAGGCATACGCCCAGCCCGTTTTCCAGAAAGGCGGCAGGATGCGGATCTTCAGCGATATGCCTTCGTTGTTCCACTGCCCGTCCTCATTCGCGGCCTTGAGATGCAGCGTGTATTCGCCGGGGTTAATATTGGTATAGGTAATGCGGCGCGACCGCCCGTCGGTCACCATCCATTCCTTATTAAACCCTTCCAGGAAATAGGTATACCGGTTTTTGTCCGACCGCATAAAATTGAGCGACGCAAAATCGATGGAAAAATCGTTCTCGTCATAACGCAGCTCCAGCTCTTTCGTTTCCGGCAGCGCCGACGGCAATACCACATGATTGCGGAATTTTTCATGCACGCCCACTGTTTTATTAAAAAGCTGCAAACCGGTGAACACGAGCGCCGGATCGGTATAGTGCTGCTTTATCTCTTCCGGCTGGAAGAGGTTGAACCCGTCCGCCCCGCCAAAGACCATTTCGCCGCCGCGCAGGCTGAGCGCGGCATTGACGTTGAATACCTTTCCCTGCAGCCCGTCGCTGTCGTCGTAATTAAGACATTTGATACGCACGCCCTTCTCCCCTTCTTCCACCGCAATTTTGCTGAGGCCCCGCGTGGTACTTACCCAGATGTATCCCTGCCGGTCTTCGAGGATGCTGATAATGTTGTCGTCCGGCAGCCCCTGTTCGGTGCGGAAGGTCTTGAACGTGCGGCTAACGGGGTCGAAAAGACTGAGCCCTTCGCGTGTGCCCGCCCACATGCGCCCGTGACGGTCGCAGAGCAGGGAGCTTACGTTGTCGTTGCTGAGCCCGTGCGTAGCGCGCAGCAGGTGAATGAAGATGCCTTTCGATTTGTCCAGCACATCGATGCCGTATGCGGTGGAGATCCAGAGGTCGCCGGAAGGCGTTTCCGCGAAAGCGGTGATATAATTGGAATGCACCGAATTGGACTGCTCCGCGTTGTTGTGATAAAAAATACCGTTACCGGGATCGAACCGGTCCAGCCCGCCGCCCAAAGTGCCGATCCAGAACGTGTTCCGGCGGTCGCGGTAGATTTTCCAGACGGTCTTGTTGGCAAGACTGTTCGGGTCCCGCGGGTTGTGGCGGTAATGCGAGAACTTGTGATGATTGTAATAATCCATTCCCCCGAAATAATATCCGATCCAGAGATTGTCGTAGCGGTCGGTGTAAAGGCTTACGATCACATCGTTGCTGATGCTGTTGTCGTCCGCGGGGTCGTGTTTGAATTGACGGAAGGTTTGCGCGGCGCGGTCGAAATAAATCAGCCCGCCGCCGTTGGTGCCGATCCAGAGGTTGCCTTTGCTGTCTTCCGCGAAGCAGTTCACGTCGTTGAACGGCAGGCTGTTAGGGATGCCGTGCTTATGTTCGTACAGGCGGAACTTCATTTTGTTTTCCGCGTAAAAGCTCACGCCGCGTTTGTAGGTGCCGCACCAGATGATGCCCTGGTCGTCCTTGTACAGCGCGTAGATCGCGTTCTCCGCGATGCTTTTGGCGTCTTCCGTGCGGTTGGTGATATAGGTGGCGCTGTAATCCTTTTTATCGATCACGTTGATGCCGCCGTGGTCGGTGCCGATCCACATGCGGCCGTGCGCGTCCTGTATGATGCTGTTCACGATGTCGTTGTTCAGCGTGCCGTTGCGCTTGGACAGCCGGCGGATGGCGCCGGTGCGCGGGTTGTAGTTCAGCGCCCCGAAATCGCTGCCCGGCATGTACATCCAAAGCTCCTGCTGCGCGTCGATGAACAGCTGCAGCGAAATGGGCGGTTTGGGAACATAGGCCAGCAGCGTGTCCGTTTCCATCAGGCTGCGGCCGGTGCGCGCGTCAAGACGGGCAAGGCCGCCGTCCATATACAGCAGCATGATGTGGCGGCCGTTTTCTTGCCTGATGTCCGCAATGCTCGCCTGCCGCGGGTTCCGCAGGGGAATGCGCATGGCTTTGCCCTCGCCGGCGATGCGGTACAGGCCGGAATCCGCATAGGCTATCCAGCAGGTGTCACCCGTTTGCAGCACGCTGCTTACGCCGGTTTGGGGCAGGCCAAGACTTTTCAGCCAGCCGGCCGCGGGCGTGAACCGTTCCAGCACGGGATCGTACAGGTTGTCGCCGTTGCGCGTTTTGTCTCGACTGTTGGCGCGTTCTTTGCCTTGGGGGTTGTAGGGAATGGGGGATGCGGGGGTGGGGCTGGTGGCGTCTCGCTTTCTCCTTCGATCTTTTTT
>CBINIO010000177.1:0-8062 GCA_966250725.1 uncultured Chitinophaga sp. | reverse complement strand
GTGTAGTTATCCGCCACGGAGGTGCCGCCGCCTATGCCGATCGCCGCCGTGGTGGAGCTGTTGAAATTCCGGTTGTTCAGGTCTTTGCCCGAACCATACACCGGGATGCCGTCGATCACGATGAGCGGTTGGTTACCATCCGGGTTGAGCGTGCTCAGGCCCCGGATGGTGATGGCGGTTGCGGACCCCGGTACGCCGGAGCTGGACATGATATTCACCCCCGCCGCTTTGCCGATGATGGCATTGTCGAAAGACAGGGCCGGGGATTTGGACAGCTCTTTTGCGTCGATGGAAGCGATGGAGCCGGTGATGTTACGTTTGCGTTCGTTGCCGTAGCCGATGATCATCACCTCGTTGAAGGTGCGCTGATCTACCGGCAGGGAAAGCGTGAGCAGGGAAGTTTTGCAGGCGGATTCCAGCTTGTGGAAGCCTACGGCCGACAGCACCAGCGTGTCCGACGGCTTCGCCAGTATCTGGAATCTGCCGTTCTCGTCCGTAATAGTGCCCCTTGACGCGCCTTTGACCCTCACGGTGACAAACGGTACCACGGCGCCGTCTTTGGCGGACTTCACGGTGCCGTCGACCTTCCGCATCGTGGTATCGCTTTGTGCATGGAGCGCCTGGCTTCCCGCGAGGAAAAGCAGGGCCAGCACGAATGTATTTCGCATGGTTCCGTGTTTTAGTTAAGACCGCCCTTCCATATTTCGGCAACGTTGGTGTATTGAGCGCCGTCCTTGGCGCGGCCGCCAAACAGCCAGATCACGTTGTCGTTCACAAAAGCGCTGAAATAGGCACGGGCCGGGAAATTGCCGGGCACCGCACGCACATCGCCCGCTCCTATCTTCGTCCAGTTCACGCCATCGTCTTCAGACACCCAGAGGTCGGCCTGCGTACCCTCCGCGGTTTCCCCGCCAATGAGCAGCATCTGGTCGTTATGCACGATCACCTTGTGACCCTGGCGCGCGGTGAATGCCGTGCTGGTGGTCACTTCCGTCCAGGTAAGGCCGTCCGTGCTCGTCCATACGTCGTTCAGGTAATTCCTGCCGTTGTCGATCCCGCCGACGAGCCATATCTTGTCTTTATACACGAATACGGAAGGATTATTGCGCGGTATGAACTGGGCGGCATCCGTGACTTTCGTCCAGGTAGTGCCGTCCGTGGTATTCCAAACGTCGTTATAAGCCGTACCGTTCGAGTTGGTGTTGCCGAACGCGGGATAGCCGCTGCCGCCGATCACCCAGAGCTTTTCCTTGAACACTACCGCGTTGATGCGTTCCCGTACGCTCCAGCGGTCTGTGGCAACCGCCGGCTCTGTCACCGTCCAGGTAAGGCCGTCCGATGAGCTCCACACTTTATTGGTCACTTTGCTGAAATCAAATCCTTTGGGCGGGATGTGTCCGCCCAGTATCCACATCTTGTTATTGAAGCCGGTCACCAGCGCGCCGTGCTCCGCCATCGGGATGGAATCGCCGTTGTTGTCCACCGCTTTCAGCCGCGTCCAGGCGGCGCCGTCGGCAGATTGGTAAACGCCAAAGGAAAAGGCGCCGAAAGAGCCCATCGTGGAAGCGACCGCATAATACTTGCCGTCGAAGAACCCGGCCTTCACATCATGAAAAGCGCCAAAGGCCGCGTCCCCGGACTTCTGCCAGGATACGGTCTTGGGGTCAAGTTTCGCCACGTTCACCTGCACCGTGTACTGGCGGGAAGTGACCCCGTCTTCCGCGGTGACGGTATATACGACGGGGTTCGTGTAGTCGTTTACGGTAACACCGGATTGCTGAGCGGTGGCGCCTACTTTTACGGTGGCGCCGGCAACGGCGGAGAAGCTGGCCGTAAGCGCGGACACATCCGTCTCAAACGCGAGACTGTCTTCGTTGAAGATCTTCATCGCCGTCTGGTCTACCGTAAAATCGACCCCGGTGGAAGGAATGCTGAATGCAGTGATCCCCGCAAGGTTGCTGCGGTTGTCCTCTTTTTTGCAGGACGCGAAAAGGAACAGGCCCAGCGTCAGCGCGCCGGACAGATAATGGTTGATTGCAATTTCGTTGAAGCGCATAGTATTTGATTGAATTATTGGCAATAAGACTCCGCACAGCTACCAGCTGCGTTTTAAACAATCATTTTGCGGTCCATAAACTGCGCTTTGCAGTCCCACGCAATGTGGGCAGGGAATCGTTACTTTTTGATCAGGTATATCACATCGCTGTATATCCTGCATTCGAGGTGCATCGTGCTGCAAATGGCCGTTAATACCTCCTGCATGCCTGCATTTTCAAATTCACCGGTATAGTGTTCACTCGTGTCCAGCGGCGTGGTGAAGATCACCTTCCGGCCGTACATGCGTTGCAGCTTATCTGCGATCTCTTTTTCGCCGGCCTGGGAAAAAACCAGCTTGCCGTCTTTCCAGTTAAAAATTTCCCCGTCTTTATGTATGCTTACATCGGTGCTGCCATTGTTCTTGTTGAAGGTCATCTGCTCGTTTTCCCTCACCACTACCGGTTTCCGGAGTTGTACCAGCGGATGCGGATCGCCGTCCTTCATTTCTCGGATGACAGCTGTCGCCGAATCTTTTTTCTTTGCCGGCCGGATCTTCAGCAGCGGCCAGGTTTCCCGGTTGCGGTCGATCTCCGCTTTGCCTTTTTCGACGGACACGGTAACGGTGCTGTCCGAGGGGAAGGCCGAAACATTGATCTGTCCGCCTTTTGTTCTTGCCACGATCTCCTTCGTTTTGATCACCAGGGAGCGGGAAGTATCCTTCAGCCTGAAACTGGCTTCCCCTTCCAGGTATACGACCGGGTGCAGGGTGGCTTCCGCGGGGAACCTCAGCTCCGATTCCGCATTCAGGTACACTTCGGAACCGTCGCTCAGCAATAATTGCGTCCGTTCCCCTTTTCCCGTCTGCGCGCTGCTGAGCACCCATTTGCCGGCAGCCTGCAGGGAGCGTTTTTTCATGTAATTGCCCATCCAGATGCCCGCGGCAAAAAAAACGAGGCTGGCAGCCGCCGCGTATGTCCATATGCGCCTGCTCTTTCGCAGGGCTATTATTTTGCCATCCTGTTTCTCCGCCGCCAGCGCCTCTCCGAACATTTCTTCAAAAGCCGGCACCGGCGCCGTTCCTTTTCCTTCCTCTTCCCAGTAGGATGTTATCCATGCCAGTATTTCCGGCCGTTTGGAAGTATCGGTCAGCCAGGAATTCACCTTTTGCATTTCTTCAGACGAAGCGGTGTTTTCGAAATACCGCTTTAAGAGGTCCTTTTCCACAGATGCTGTATTAAATTTTCTGCCGGTACATATAGCATACACCTGAATATGCCTTTGCACCTACGCGGATGAAAAAAATTATTTGAAAATGACGAGGGCGATGGTGACGAGGGTGGTCCCATACCCGTAGCTTTCGAGATGTTTCCGGATGATCTTCAACGCTTTATTAAGCTGGTTCTCCACGGTGCTCCGGGAAATGTTCATCTCCTCCGCGATCTGGGCGTTGGTATATCCTTCCAGGCGGCTTTTGCGGAACACGATCCGGCATTTTTCCGGCAATTGCTGCATGGCTTTGCCGATCAGGTCCCGCAGCTCCCGTACCTGTACGGCCGGATCTTCCTGTTTGCCCGCGCGGGCGCAGACTTCCCGCAAATAATCCTGCTGGTGGCCGGTCTTGCGTACGTGATTATAAATGAGGTGTTTGGCGATGGTAATAATATATGCCTCAAAAGGCTGGCCGGGGTCTATACGGTGGCGGTGCACCCAGGTGCGGATAAATGTTTCCTGCACAATTTCGTCCGTTTCCGCGTTACTGGCATGGAGTTTTGCGGAGAAGGCCGCGAGGCGCGGAGCGTAGCGCTCGTAAAGCGTACGGAAGGCTGCGGGATCGCCGGAGATAAGTTGCTGCACGAGCGCCTGTTCATTCATTGGTTGATGCATGATTGTGTGATCCGGTGGGGTAAAGATAGAAAGTTTCCCCGCAATGCTCAACCCAGGGTGAAAAGCTTACTCTTCAAACTTCATCATCCATTGCAATAATTTCTCGGGATAGGCGGTATCGCCTTTTTCGCCGTAGAGCTTCACCGCTTTTTTGCGCGCGATGCCGATGTAGATCACGTCCTTTTTCATATCGATGGCGATGGCCGCTTCTTCCACGCCGCAGTTGTGCGGCTTGCAGCCTTCGTTGAACAGGATGCCCGATTCGATCTCCACCGGCGGCGATACTTTGAAACGCGCCGTAAAATCGCCTTCTTCTTTCGCCAGCATCTCCTTCAGCCGCTGCCTGAGCGGTTTCTGGTCGAGCAGCTTCACGTCCGCGGCGTATTTGCCGTTGTATTTTTCAAATGTTTTCCAGGACTCGATCAGCGAGGGGATCACCGTTGTGTCCGTAATATGGATCATCGTATCCGTGGGGATCATCACCACGGAATCGGGCTTGGCCTGCTTTTTCCCGGTGTCCGCGGGACTGTTGCAGGCCAGCGCCATGCAGCATATGGCAACTACCGCCCGTTTCATTTGGATCCCTTGATTTGAAATTCGTAGATCGGGTCCTGCGCGGCGCCGGGCGGCACGTGATACACGGGGTTGATGATGCCGTCCTTCAGGCCGTACACCCATCCGTGCAGGTGCGGGCGTTTTTCGTTGGCCCATGCTTCCTGGACGGTGATGGTCTTGGCGAGATTGTTCACCTGCTCTATCACGTTAAGCTCGGTGAGGCGGTCCAGCTGTTGGGTTTCGGTTTCCAGCCTGTCCAGCTCCGTTTTATGCAGGCGGTACACGTCCTTGATATGTTTGAGCCAGGGGTTGATGATGCCGAAGCTCTGCTGCGTCATGGCCGCTCTTACGCCGCCGCAGCCGTAGTGGCCCACCACGAGGATGTGCTCCACGCCGAGCACTTTAACGGCGTATTCCAGCACGGTGAGCAGGTTGATGTCCGTATGGATCACCATGTTTGCGATATTGCGGTGCACGAACATTTCGCCGGGCAAAGTATCGGTGATCTCGTTGGCCGGCACCCGGCTGTCAGAACACCCGATCCAGAGGAACTTTGGCGCCTGCTGGTCCTGCAGCCGTTTAAAAAAATCCTTGTCCCGGGCCACCTGTTCGGCCGCCCATGCCTTGTTGTTTGCCAGCAGTTGCTCGAATGGGTTCATCGTCGTGCAATAGGTTTTACAGGTTATTTGCCTTTAAATACCGGTTCTCTTTTTTCGATAAAGGCGTTCATGCCTTCTTTCTGATCGTCCGAAGAAAAGAGCAGGTAGAAATTTTTTCTTTCAAAATGCAGCCCTTCCTCCAGCGTGCTGTCAAAGGCGCGCAGCACCGATTCCTTCGCCATCTTCACCGCCAGCGGGCTTTGTTTCGCCACTTCCGCCCCGAGGCGGAACGCCTCTTCAAGATACAGCTCCACCGGTGTTATGCGATTGATCAGGCCCGCGTTCAATGCTTCTTCCGCGGAAATAAATTTTCCCGTCAGCACCATTTCCATCGCCAGCGCTTTGCCCACCGCGCGGGTAAGCCGCTGTGTGCCGCCGGCGCCGGGCATTACGCCGATCTTTATTTCCGGCTGGCCGAACTTCGCCGTTTCCGAGGCTACGATCATATCGCAAAGCATCGCCAGCTCGCAGCCGCCGCCCAATGCAAAACCGCTGACGGCGGCAATGAGCGGTTTCTTTATTTTTTTGATCGCGTCCCAGGTGGCGAACTGATCGATGTTGTACATGTCCATCGCCGAAAGGCCCGCCATCTGCCGGATGTCCGCTCCCGCCGCGAATGCTTTTTCGTTGCCGCTGATCACGATAGCGCGCACTTCCCCGTCCTCGTCCAGCTGTTTCAGCGCGTCGCGCAATTCCTGCATCAGCTGCAGGTTGAGCGCGTTGAGCTCCTTCGGCCTGTTCAGCTGTATATGCGCGATAAACGGCCGCGCCTGCGGCTGCACGATGATAAAAGCGGGGGTCATTGGCGTATGATTTTGACGTTAAACTATCGCGAAAATAAGCAATAGAAACAATAACAATACTATCAAAGTGCCCAGTGCGTAACACAGCAGTATGAGCACGGAGTCAAAGATGGCCCTGCCGAGCGACACCGCATAAGTATTGCGGAGCGCAAAAATAAAATAGATGTACACGGGTATCATGAGCCATACGTACAGCTCGTCCGTATGCAGCAGCATGTTCAGCAGCAGCGCGATAATGCCGGCCATAAAAATGAAGGTGTGCATGTGTATCGCGAAGATGGCATGGTCCGCATAATAATAGGATTTCCTGAAGAAGAACCATTTGAGCAGCAGCGCGAAGAACGGCAGCAGCAGGAACATGAGCTTGGGATAACCGTGCGCCATTTTATCGCGGATGGCGTCCTGCACATTGTCGCCGTATTTGTCCTGCATTTCATAATATCGGTGCAGGGTATTGCGCAGCAGGAAACCGTGCCTTTCGCTTTCCGGGACCGTTTGCTGCAAGGAATCGTAAATGGCGGCGGCGTGGCCGGTGGTATCGCGCGCGAGCCGGCTCATGGTGTTCATGACGTCGAGGGTGGCCTTTGTTTTCGCCACTTCGCCGGCATCCACCTCGCCGCTGTCCAGCGCCTGTTTCAGCTCTACGCCTACGCTGTCGAACACGATGGCGTTCGACTCCTTGTGCTGCTGCCGGACGTAAGGGTTGTGCTCCTCGCCCGTGAAGCCGAGCATGAGAAAAAACACGAAGGACGTGAACACGTACAGCCGTATCGGGTTCACATAATCCATGCGGTGGCCCTGGATATACTTTTTGGTAAGCAGGCCGGGGTAGAAAAAAAGATATTTCAGCGTGATGAGGAACTTGGAATCATAATGCGTGATGTCCTGGAAAAAGTGGCCGACGAGATGGCCGAAGGATTCTTTTGTTTCCACGTTCTCCTGCCCGCAATGGCCGCAAAAACGGTCCGGCACTTCGTGGCCGCAGTTCAGGCAGTTCTTTTCTTTTCTGAGGTGTTGTGTTTTCAAAGCTGGTTCGCAGGTTTAGGATCGCTAAGATATTGGATTCCGGTCAGGATCATTAAATATAAAGATTTATGAATTATTCTCATGCATATACGTTTTAATTTGCCGCGAACGTTAGTACTTTTGCGAACATTGCAGCCAGACATGCGTACATACATCACCATATTCCTCCTGCTGCTCCAGGGCACCGTCCGGGCGCAGTATTATTACCAGGACATTTACAACACCGACCGGACGGCCGCCACCATGGCGCAGTTCAAGGCGAACAAAGTGAGCTTCCAGCATGTAAAGACGCTGGATGCCAACCAGCAGACGGACAACGATTTTATTTGCGTTCGCGGCGCCAATCCCACGTTCAGGCAGCTGCGCGCCGTTACGCAAAGCCGTTCCAGCGGCCGCAGCGTGCTTACGTCCACCTTTGCGGCGTCCGGCAGGCTGACGCGCACGATTGACAGCTCGGTGAACAGCATCAGCACGATGCAGTACCGGTATACGCCTTCGGGCGAGCTGGCGGAGATAGAAGCGGTGGCCAGGGGGCGGGAAGACAAGTTCCGCAGCACCGAAAAACGCCGTTACGAATACGACAGCGCGGGCCGTTTGCAGCGGCTGGTGATCACCAAAGGCGGGCCGGACAGCACCGTGGTGCTTTTCAAGACCGACAGCAGCGGGCGGGTGACCGAAGAGGCCGCCCCGGGCCGGCAGCGCGTGTATTACAACTATAATGCGCAGGGGCGGCTGACGGACGTGCTGCGGTATCACCCGAGCCGCAAACGCATGCTTCCGGACTACAGTTTTGAGTACGACGCGCAGGGGCGGCTGGCGCAGATGACGGTGGTGAACCTCCAGACCGGCGACTACCTGATCTGGCAGTACCGTTATGACGAGAAGGGATTGCCGGAGCGAGAGAACTGCTATGGCAAAGGGAAAGAGCTGCTGGGGATGGTACGTTACACGTATGAATTTTTTCAATAGGTAAAAAAATACTTTGCAGATTGTAAACAATTCCTATCTTTGCAATCCCAACAGAAAAAAGTTCTTACAGATATGCGGAAGTAGCTCATTTGGTAGAGCACGACCTTGCCAAGGTCGGGGTGGCCGGTT
>CBINIO010000176.1:0-8100 GCA_966250725.1 uncultured Chitinophaga sp. | reverse complement strand
ACCAGCTTGCCTTTCTGTTCGGTCTTGACGAAAATAAAATCGTTCTCTTCCCTGCTGCCGGGCGTTACCGGCTGAATGAGCGAGAGGGCGCGTTGCGCGCCTTTGATAAAACGAGCGAAGGAAATGGGTTTCAGCAGGTAATCCACCACTTCGTTCTCAAACCCGTCCATCGCGTATTCGCTGTAAGCGGTGGTAAGTATCACTTTACACTTCCCGTTGATGGCCTTTATAAAATCGATGCCGGTCATGGCGGGCATCTGCACATCCAGGAAAATGAGATCCACCTTGTGCTGATGCAGCAGCTGTATGCCTTCCAGCGGGTCGGTGGTGGAATATACGAGGTTGAGGAAGGGCGTTTGCCTGATATGATGCGTGAGCAGGTCGATGGCGTGCTGTTCGTCGTCTATCACGATGCAGTTGATCATATGCTACAGGTTTATGATGAGTTCCGAGGTGTAAAAATGTTCGTTCTCGTTTACGGTGAAGCTGTGTTTGTTGGCGTACGTCAGCTGCAGGCGCTGCATTACGTTCTTCAGGCCGATGCCGGTGCTCAGCTCCTTGGGCCCGGTCTTCTTTTTGTTGCTGATGTAAAAACGGATCTTCTGCTGGTCGGATTCCGTCCTGATCACCAGCGGGTTGCCGGGGTCCAGCAGGTCGCCGTGCTTGAAGGCGTTCTCTACCAGCGTGATCAGTATCAGCGGGGTGATGCGCGCGTTCGGGTTGTCGATCTGCTCGCTGTACTGGATGCTGAGCTTGTTGTTGAACCGCATCTGGTTGATCTCGATCACGTTCTTCATATGTGTCACTTCCCTGAACAGCGCCACTTTTCCTTCCGCGTCCTCTTCCTTCCCGAGCGCATACCGCATGATGTCCGACAGCAGCAGCACGGCGTTGCTCACTTCCTCGCTCAGCGGCACCGTTTTGCTGTAGATAAAGCTCAATGAATTGAACAGGAAGTGCGGGTTGATCTGGTATTTGATGGCGCTCAGTTCCGCGTCGGTCTTTTGCTGCCGCAGCTCGCTTTCGCGCCGGTTGCGGTCGTTGTAGTCGATAAAAATGGCCACCACGAAACAAACGAACAAATGGAACAGGTAGGCGAGGATATTAAAAAAAAGATAAAAAAGGAATTTGTTCCGCATCATAAAATTGCGGATGTTCTCGGAGTTGCTGCTGGCGTTAAAATCGGTCTTGCTGTATTCGAACAGGAAAGTATACGCCAGCTTTACGGCCAGGAGCGCCAGTATCACAAAAACGAACCTTCCCGTTTTCTGGTTGCGGAGAAAGGGAAGGAAGGCCACGAAAATAAGCACGTAATAGGTGATCGTGAATTCGGCGACGGAACGCAGGGTGGACAATATCACACCACCGTGTTTTTTGTAGGCGGCGGAAGTGGTCTGCGGGTCGAGCGTGTAGATAAACCCGTAAAGGAACAGGCAGAATACGGTGGCAACGACCGCCAGTATCAATATCCTTTTCCATTCCGATCTGAAGAACCCGGCTATTTTCTGAAGGAGCATGGTGGCTTTTGCTGTGTTTTTTCAAATATAAGGAAATAAAAAAGGAAGCGCCACCGGCCTGCAGCGGCGCTTCCCTTTGTTGCTGTTACTGGATTCCCTGCTGGGCCTTGGTTCTGCCGGCCTCGCTTTCTATCGCGCTTTTGCGGGCTTTGGCCGCTTTCACGGTGCTGCTGCCAAAGCGGTAGTTGAACGTCAGGTTCACCACGCGGGTGTCGTTGTTCAGCCTGGCCAGGTTGTGTATGTTGCCGTACTTCACTTCAAAACGCATCGGTTGTGTATTGAAGATGTCCACGATGCCGAGCTTGAGCGAGGCCCTGTTTTTCATGAGCGATTTGGTCACCCCGGCATCCAGCCCGCCCGCGCTTTTCATCACGGCGTAGCCCGCCATGAAGGGGCCGCGGAAATTACCGTTCAGCTCCGCCGTAAACCCTTTGGGCAGGGTAAAGGTGTTCTGCATGTTCAGCATGGCGGTCACGCTGCTTTTCCGGTAGGCGATGCCGTCCATGTTCGTGCTGATGTCCAGCCACAGACCGGTCACCGTCCAGGTGGTGCGGATCTTGGGGGTGATGGGTTTTATCCATACCACGTTGGCGTACGCCACGTTAAAATCCGTCTGGTTGTCGAAGCTGGTTACCTGCACCTTGGTCTCCGGGTCCTGCCGGAAGATCATGCTCAGGTTGTCTTTCACGCGGTTGAAGCCGAGGGTGGCGAACAGCGAATAGTTGTGGCTCCAGGTGCCCTGCACGGTCTGCATCAGCATGGGTTTGATGTCCGGGTTGCCCTGGCGGTAGCTGTACGCGTTCTGGTAAGTAATGAAAGGGTTTACGATGTCGAAGCCGAAGCGGTTGATGCTCCTGCGGTAGCTGAAGCTGAACTGGTCGGTGGCGCTTTTCTGGTAGCTTACGCTGGCGCTGGGGAACAGCTGCACGTAGTCGCGCTTGAAATGCTGGTCGATGGTAAGACTGTTGCCGGTGGCATGCGTGTGCTCGGCGCGCAGCATGGCCTGTATCGTGTATTTTTTGATGGTCTTGGTCAAACCGACATAACCGGCGTTGATGTTTTCCTTGTAAATAAAATGGTTCGTTTTGCCGGCGTCGTTTTCCCATTTGTTATCGAACTGGTTTTCCCAGCGCGTGTCGTTGTCGGTTTCGGTAAAAGTGGTTTTTACACCGGCTTCGAGCTTGGCGAATTTCAGCTGCTGGGTGTAGTCGGCGCTGAAGGAATACAGGTCGATGGCGGACCGGGTGTTGTTGCGGATATAAGTGGGCTCGCCGATGGGCTCGTCTTTTATGTTGAAATAGTGGCCGTTGAAATCGTCGTTCCAGTTTTTGCGGTGATTAAAATAGTCCGCGTTGATGCTGAGCTCGTTCTTGTGTTTTTCGCTGCCGGTCTTGAAGTACACGTTCACGCTTGGATTGCTGAGCGTTTGGCGGCCGGCGGAAGTTTGCCTGAAAATGGAATCGGGCAGGGTGGTGCTGTTGTCGCGGTCGTTGTGCCGGTTGGTGAACATGCTTTTGACGAGGAAGCCGGCGCTGGTGGATTTGGTAATGTCGAAATCGGCGCCTGCTTTCAGGTTGTGGCTGTTGCGCTCTTCGCGGTTGTAATCGTCGTCCTCCAGCTTGTAACCGCCGGGGAAAAAGCGGTCGGAGGTGGTTTCGACGAACTGTTTGGCATATACATAATCGTAACCGCCGTACAGGGTGGTCTTTTTGCCGCGGTGGTTGAGCGTGAAGCCGCTGCTGCTGCGCGGGTAGCGGCCAAAACCGCCGCCGACGGTCAGCGAGCCGTTGGTGCCCATATCCTTGCTTTTCAGCATTTTGATATTGATGATGGCGCCGTCCTGCGCGTCGTATTTGGCGGAAGGGTTGCTCATCAGTTCCAGCTTGTCGATATTGCTGCCGGGCGTGCTGTTCAGCAGGTTCTTGAGGTCATCGCCGCTGAGGCGCGAGGGGCGGCCGTCGATGTAAACGGTCACCGGTCTGCCGTTGAGCTGGAGGCTGTTGTTATTGTCCGCGGTTACGCCGGGGGCTTTGGAAACGATCTCCCAGGCGCTGGAACCGGCGGCCGTGGCCGATTTTGAAACGTTTACGGTCATGGTGCCGCCCTGCATGGTGATCTGCGGGGCGCTGCCGGTAACGTTCACTTCTTTCAGCTGTTTGACCGAGGGCGGGGGCAGGGAATCCTTTTTGATGGCGGAAGGAGCGGGAAGGGTGTCTTTCTGCTGCGCCCCGGCGGCGGCGGTGATAAGCATGGCGGAGGAGAGGAGAGTGGTAAAAAGCGTTCGCATACAGAGGTTTTTTTGATGATGCAAACATATTGCGCCGCCGCGCCGCCATAAAATCCGATACACCAACCGGCCTTTTTAAAGGATCAATCGGGTTGGTCATTCCTTTTCTGCGTGTTGACCGCCGTTATCGGGTCACGGGCGTCACCGTATATCCTCTTTTCCGCAACAGCGCCACCACGCCCTGCTCCCCGCCCAGGTGCATCGCCCCGCATCCGAAAAGCACGCTTTCCTGCTGCATCGCTTTTTCCATCGTCGGTATCCAGTTGCGGTTGCGGTCGTACACCAGCTTGTCCTCATACCCGGCGAACTCCGGCGATTCGCTCAGCATCGCATGCAGCCGCCGGATGTCCTGCTTTTTGTAAGCGGCCACCAGCTTGCTGTAGTGCGCCTTCTGTTTGGGCATGTCGTTGATATAGTCCATGATCATACGGGCTTCCAGCGTGTCGGGGAACGCGTCGAACACGTCTACCTGGTCGCCGATCTCTTCCAGCCCTTTTATTTCCTTCTGCTGCTCCTTCGCCATGCTCACGAATTTGCTTTCGTAAGCCACGCCGCTGGGACAGCTCAGCATTTTCGGCAGCAGCATGGACAGGATCACGAGCGGTTTCATTTTTTTGAAAGCCTCGATGTCCAGCTTCATGCTGTCTTTCATGTATTTGGACAGCTTGCGGAAATCCTGCGGCGTGAAAGCCTTTTCCAGCGAATACTGCCCGTTCGTTTCCTGCAGCTGCGCCATCATGGCGAGCGGCAGCATGGGGTCGTCCATGTCTATTTCGAGGTAGATGGATTTTGCTTCTTTAAACGCGCGCTGCAGCGGCTCCGGCAGGAAAAAGTCCTGCGGGCAGATGAGGTGGATGGTGCCGAACAGGTAGGAAGGCTGTTTGAGCCCTTTGCCGGAAACCCGGTAAAGCAGCGACTGCTGCGCGGATGCGGGCAGGTAGAGGGAAAGGATGACAAAGGCGGTGAGAAGTTTTTTTATCATGAAGGGCGGTTATAATGAAGTGTAAAATTGTACGAGCTGCACCATCAGTATCTCGATATCCGCCCGGGTATGCAGCGCGGAAAGCACCACCCGGTGGATCTTCGGCCCCTGCGGGTCCGGGTAGGCGAAGGAGGAAATGATGGTGTCGCGGCCGAGCAGGTACTCGTTCACGTCCTCTTCCCGGTCTTCGAGCACGAACATGGGCAGGGAAGACTGGTGGCGGATGGCGGCGATGCCTTCGGCAAGCCCTTCCATGGTGAGGATGTTTTTCTGCAGGCGTTTGCGCGCGTTGGCGAAAACCTGCTGCGCCTGCAGGAACACATGCGCGTATGCCGGTATCATCGCCGTGCTGGCGGTAAAAAGCGGCAGCTTGCGGATGGCGGCGATATCCGCGGCATGCCCGGCCACCATGCCGCCTTCGAGGCTGTACGCCTTCGCCAGCGAGGCGGTAATAAGGTATCGCACGGATTCGTTGGCGGGCAGCAGTGAAATAATGCCTTCGCCGTCGGGACCGAGTATGCCCAGCCCATGACTGTCATCTATCAGCACGAACGTTTTGCGGCGCAGCTCCTTTAACCCGCTGAAATCGTTGATAACGGCGGTGAGCGGGTTCACCGCATCGGCGATGATCACGTACTGGTGATCGGCGCCGAGGTTCACCATATCGATGACGGTATCCATCCAGTCCGACCAGTTGCCCGCGGGCGCCTGCGCGCCGGGGTAACGGAGGGCCGGGTGCGTGTTGGGCGCGTACAGCGTTTCGCCTTTGGTGACGGCGTACGTTACCGCGGCCTGCGCGGCGAGGTAGCCGGATGAAAAGCAGGCGGCGCTTTGCTGGTGCAGATGCGCGGCAAGGGCGTGCTCCGTTTCTTCGTATAGCCGCAGCTGTAAGTTGCCGATACGCGAAGAAGGGTACACGCTGCCGTAACGCTCCAGGCCTTCGGCCAGCAGGTCGCGGAACGTGTGGGACACATGCATGCCCAGGTAGGCGAAGCCGGAAAAGAACAGGCAGCTCCTTCCTTCGGTCTGCGCCGTTCTGCCGGGCGTGCTGTCGGTAATGCTGAACATATTATTGATTCCGGGTCCGTAATATAAAATGATATTCGCCGGTGCTCACTTTCATGTCAAAATGATTTTCATCCAGCTTTTGCACTTCCACCAGGTGTTCGGCCTTGCGCGAGCCGCTGGCGCCGGTGATGGAAATGATCCTGCCGTTGCTGAGCAGCTCGTACCGCCCGCTGTCCGGCACGCCGGCTATGGTGGCGATGAACAGCCCGTTGTCGAGGAACTGGTAATAGGCGTCGGAGTAATACCCGCTTTTCAGGTCGTTCGCCTGCGTGATCTGCTCGTTGCTGTAAGGGTCGCCGGACGGGATGCCCACGTCGTAGACCTTCCATTTTTTATGTTTGAGCAGCTTGTCGGTTTTGCCGCTGTTGCAGGCGGTAAAGGCCATTGCCAGGCAGCAGGTATAGACCAGGTATCTTATCATTTGCCGGCGGCTTTTTGTTCGTTGAATTCGCGGGTTTTGCCTTTGGGGATGGACAGGCTTTGCCAGTCGCCGGCCTTCATCATTTTGCCCAGGAATACGATCTGGCCTACGTGATAAGGGTAGTGGGACAGCTGGCGGTTGAGCGCGTCCGTCACGCTGAGCGGCTCCGTGCGGATGTGCACGGTTTTGTCGAGATCGGCCCCGGTAAGACTATCCAGCGTTTGCATCAGGCAGTCCCAGCCTTTGTTCCAGAGGGCGATCATTTCGGCTTTGGTGAGCTGCGGCTCGTTGTCTTCAAACTCCGCGTCGCGCTCGCGCCAGGGTTTTTCGCCGTCGGTGCTGAGAAAGTCGGTGAAACGGCTGAGCATGTTGCCGCTCATATGTTTTACAATGATGTAGATGTTGTTGGGCTCGCCGGGCGGCTGCCAGTGTATCTGCTCGTCCGTGAGCTGCGCGAATGTTTTTTCTGCAAGGTCCTTGTAGGAAAGGAGCCGTTTCTTCAAACTGTCAAGATAAATGCTCATAACCGGTCTGTTTTGATATGTTGAATGTACGATGATTCTCCGTTGCACGGCAGTCTGCCTGGGCGACGCTGCGATTGCCTGTACGATTATTTCCGCTACGCCGCCTATGCAGTGACCCATCATTTTTCTATCGCATCGCGACCTGCGATCCGCCATCGTTTACGATTACTTCGCAGCCGTTTGCATTGCAATAGCGTGTTTATTCCCCCGCCACACTATCATCCCCGCGATGGTCCGCCACCGCTTCCATCTTGCCTTTCCCTGTGATCTTTATCAATTCCGTTCTGCCGATGGATTCGCGCGGCGCGAATTTGTAGCCCATCCGCTCCAGCGAATATTTCACTACGGTAGGAAAACCTTTTTCGAGGTACACCACATCGGGCAGCCACTGGTGATGGAATTTGGGGGCGTTCACCGTCTCGTCCGCGCTCAGCCCGAACACCAGCGCGTTCACCAGCGTCTGGAACACGGAGGTGATAATAGTGGCGCCGCCGGGCGTGCCGGTCACGAGGTATGGCCGGCCGTTCTGCAGCACGATGGTGGGCGTCATGGAGCTGAGCATGCGTTTGCCCGGCGCGATGGCGTTGGCTTCGTTGCCTACCAGCCCGTACATGTTCGGCGATCCGGGTTTCACGGAAAAATCGTCCATCTCGTTGTTGAGCAGGAAACCCGCGCCGCCTACCACTACGCCGCAGCCGTAGCCGCCGTTGAGCGTGGTGGTAACGGCCACCGCGTTGCCGTATTGGTCGGCCACGCTCAGGTGGGTGGTCTGATCGCTTTCCCTTATAACGCCGGCGGGTATACGAACGCTGATGGACGCAAGCCCCGGCGTGAAGCTCGCCATGCGGCGCGCGAGATAATCCTTATCTATCAGCGTGTCTACGGGCACTTTTACAAAATGCGGGTCGCCGAGGTATTCCGCGCGGTCCGCATACGCCCTGCGCTCCGCTTCGATCATCAGCTGCACGCTTTTGGGATTATGAAAACCCCAGTTTTCCATGGGATGGTTCTCCACCATGCCGAGCATCTGCCGCAGCCCGATACCGCCGCTGCTGGGCAGGGGCATGGTAAGAACCTGGTATTCTTTGTAATTGAATAAGCTGGGGGTACGCTCCACAGCCAGGTAATTACGCAGGTCTTTTTTGGAAATAATGCCGTTTCCGCGTTTCATTTCTGCAATGATCAGGTTAGCTGTCTTTCCCTTGTAAAATCCGTCTCTGCCTTTCTCACGGATACGGATAAGCGTAGCAGCGAGGTCGGTTTGAAAAAGGGTATCCCCGGCTTTCCACGGCTGGTTTTTG
>CBINIO010000175.1:0-8113 GCA_966250725.1 uncultured Chitinophaga sp. | reverse complement strand
TCGGTCTTGACCCGGAAGCACGCCATGCGGGGGTGTTGGAGATGTCGCGGGAAGTACCGGGCAGACCGGAGTTCTTATGCTCCGTACACTCGAGAATTACCTGCACCCTGTTTCCTTTCTTTGCCATTTTGTATTCTTATTAAGTTGATGCTTAATGAATTAGATGTTCTTGTTACCTTCCGCGCGCAGCTCTTTCACTACGGCGTACAGGCCACGTTTGTTAATGGTTCTCAGACCATCGGCAGACACTTTCAAAGTGATCCAACGATCTTCTTCCGCCAAAAAGAAACGCTTGGTCTGCAGATTGGGCAGAAACCTTCTTTTTGTCTTAATGTTCGAGAAGGATACATGATGACCTGTAATCGGTTTTTTCCCTGTCACCTGACATACTCTAGCCATGATTCTAAAAAATTTTGGACTGCAAAAGTCGCACTATTTTATGGAAATATCAAATTATGCGAATTCTTTTTATTCACATAATTGGACATTGTCTTATTTATTGGACAGTTTCACCCTCACAGTAGCACCGCCAGGCTCCGGACCACCGCGCCCAGCCTCACTCCTTCCAGGATGCGCTGCTGGTCCGTACCATGCTTCAGCAAAGCCTCCTCGTGGGAGGTCACGCACATTTCGCAGCCGTTCAGGGCTGACACCACCAGGCTCAGCAGCTCGAAGAACTCTTTCCCGAGCACCGGGTTTGCCATAATGCTCATGCGGATGCCGGCCGGCGCGGAGGTGTAAAATTCCTTGTTCACAAAATGACGGAAACGGTAGAACACGTTGTTGGCGTTCATCAGCGAAGCGCAGCTCGCCGCTTCGGCCACTTCCTTATCCGTAGCCCCGGCGGCCAGCGCCAGCTGCTCGAAGCCCGCCTGCAGCGCAGGCTGTTTTTCATTCACGGCCACGGCAAAACCCAGCAGGTATGCTTCTTTTTTGCTCAGCGTGGCGGCCTCGATCGCGTTGGTAACGTTGATCTTGAGGTCTTTCAGGTACCGCGCGTCCACGGCCGCGAGGGCGGCCAGCTTGGCGGGCACTTCAGCGGAAGGCATGCCGACCGCCTGTAATATCTGTTGCGCAGTGTCCTGCGTATTGGTAGCGAACATATTCAGGTTTGTTTTCGGATTAAAAAAATACCGGGCAGCGGGTTGCCGCCCGGTAAGTTATTTACCAGCGCCGGTTAAGCGTTGAGGGTAGCCTCGCCTTTCTGCCAGTTGCAAGGGCACAGCTCGTCGGTCTGCAGGGCGTCCATCACGCGCAGCACTTCTTTGACGTTGCGGCCTACGGAGAGGTCGTATACGGAAGTCCAGCGTACGATGCCCTGGGGGTCTACCACGAAAGTGGCGCGATAAGCGATCTTTTCATTTTCTTCCAGGATGCCCAGCTCGTCGGCGAGGGATTTGGAAGTGTCCGCCAGCATGGGGAACTGAAGGCCGCGCAGGTCTTCATGGTCCTTTCTCCAGGCCAGGTGCACGAACTCGCTGTCGGTGGAAGCGCCGATGAGGATGGCGTCGCGGTCAGCGAAGTCCTGGTAATGTTTGTTGAATTCGGCGATCTCGGTAGGACAAACGAAGGTAAAGTCCTTCGGCCACCAGAACATCACCATCCATTTGCCGGATGCTTTGATCTCTTCGGAGGAAATGTCGTAAAATTCTTTGCCTTTCTCGATGGAAACAACTGCCTTTTTTGCGAACTCGGGGAAGTGGGCCCCTACAGATAAAACTGCATTTTTCATGATACTATCTCGGATTTATTGATTTTATGCTATTCGGTTTTCGTAGTGCCGCCGCAAAGTTCCTCTTCAAAAAGGGTAAAATCAAATAGATTTACAAAGAGATAGTATCGATTTCATCTATACTATTTTCGATTTTCATAGACACCATTTCTAACAAAGCCTTTACCAGCAACAACTTGCGGATTTACAGGAGATTCAGGGGGAAAAACCACGGCTGTTTTTTGGAAAAGGGAGTAACCTTTTGGCACGTTATTTAGTTATATATACAGCAAGATTAAAACGACAGGTTATGAAATTGAAGAACATACTTTTAGCGATCCTTACGATTGGCCTTGCTTTGATTCCGTTTATCAGAAACAGCATCAACAAACAAGATGAATTTGACGCTACACAGGATTTATTCATCTAGTTTAGGCAGGTGACGAGCGCCGTTAAAAAGAACACCCCCTCTTTCCTCATGCGCCTTCCCTGCAGCGGGTCCCATTGTACCGTATCTGAAAAAATCCGCTGAAAACGCGGAACTGGAAGCCATTTTGCCATACCGGGCCTATACTGCCGGCATCGCGAACGGGCTTTTTCGCCCCTTATCATTTTCGATATTTTCTACACCCAAAAGGCACAGCGTTGGTTATGCAAACCAGCCGGCATACCGTGTATATCCGTCTGCCGGCTCAGGCCAGCCCGGCTTTAGGCGCACCCTCAAACGCCGGCAGCATAAACCAGAAAGTAGTGCCTTCGCCCGGGGCGCTTTTGATATGGATCTTCGTTTCGTGCAGGTCGAGTATCTTCTTCACGATCGCCAGCCCCAGCCCCATGCCTTTCCCCTGCCCGCCGGTTTCCGGCAATTGTTTATACCGCTCGAAGATGTAGGATTGCCGGGAAGCCGGAATACCCACCCCGTTATCGGTTACAGACACTTCCACCCCCTGCGCCTGGTTGCGCAGCATCACTTTGATCTCGCCGCCGGGTTCGGTGAATTTCAGGGAATTGTCCAGCAGGTTCTGCACCACCCTTTCCATCAGCGCGATATCCGCAAATACGTGCGGCACCCGGGCTGGCGCGTCCATCGTGAGCGCAATGCCTTTCTCTTTCGCCAGCAGCTGGTATTTGATCAGGATGTCGTTCACCAGCTCGCGGAAGGCCACCACTTCTTTCTGCGGCTCCGTTTGGTTGGCCTCCAGCTTGGAATATTCAAAAAGCTGCTCCACCAGCCTGGACAGGTTCCTCGAACTGTCGAATATGATGCCGAGGTAGAGCGACTGGTCGGGCGCCTTCACCTGCTCCTGCTTGATCATGAGCGTTTCGATGTATCCCTGCATGATGGCAAGCGGCGTGCGGAGGTCGTGGCTGACGTTGGCGATCAGCTCCTGCCGCAGCCTGTCGGTGGCGGCCAGCTTTTCCATGTTGGACACGATGGTGTCCGCCATTTCGTTGAAAGCCGCCGTAAGCACCCCGAGGTTGCCGGTGCCCTGCCCGGTGATCCGCGCTGAATAATCGCCTTCCTTGAACCGTTTCACCGCCGCAGCGGCCTTGCTGATGCTGCCCGTGATCAGGAAATAGGTGATCGCTCCCACCAGCAGCACGGTAATGAGCGTTCCGAAAAAAATGGCGGAGCCCAGGCTGAAAAAGAGGTTCTTATTGAGCCCCGCAACGATCGCGGCCTGCTTTTCGCTCGCCAGCACGGCGTATACATAACCGCCCAGCTGTCCGTTCTCGTAAATAGGCGCGGCGGAGAATATGCTCGGAACGGAAGGGTCTTTCGGGTTGTCGCCGGCGATGTACCGGCGGCCTTTTTCGCGGATGTACCGATGTACGGCATCGAGGCCGACGGTGTATTTTTTTACCGATTTATCGGGCACCACGAAGTCGATGATCCGGCCTTCCTTATCGAGCAGATATACTTCCACCGCCGGGTTGATGACCATGATGGAGTGGATGATGTCGTGCGTGACGAGCGTATCGGGACGCCCGTTCTTCAACGGTTTGGTGGATGCGGCCAGGTGCGCGGCAATGTCGCCGTACAGCTGCTGGTTGACCTCGTAAAAGTACCGCCTGGAAATATGCGAGGCCATGATCACGTAAGTAATGCCCATCAATACCAGCAAAGCGGTGAATACGCCGCATATTTTCCAGAACAGCAGGTTGCCCCTGTTTTTATTGGCTGTCATGTACGACCGGTTTTAAAGTTCTTCGTTAAAACGGTACCCCACGCCCCAGGTAGTAAGGATGTATCGCGGGTCCGAAATGTTCTTTTCTATTTTGCTGCGGAGGCGGTTGATGTGCGAGTTGACGGTATGTTCGTACCCTTCGAAATCGTAGCCCCATACGAGGTTGAGCAATCGCTGGCGGCTGTAACTTTTACCGGGATTGGAAGCGAGCAGCACCAGCAGGTCGAATTCCCGGGGCGACAGCTCTATCCGCGCGTTGCACAACGTCACCTTGCGTTTGTCAACGTCTATTTCAAGGTCTTCGAATTTCATGTGCAGCTGCCCCGGGGCGTAGGCTTCATGCCCCGGTTCCGGTTTCCGCCGGAAGATCACTTTCACCCTCGCCACAAATTCCCGGATGCTGAAAGGTTTGGTGAGATAGTCGTCCGCCCCGGTTTCGAGCCCCAGCACCTTGTCGATCTCCTCCGACTTGGCGGACAGGATCATGATGGGCGTGCTGCGGTCTTTCAGCCGCACCTGCCGGCAGATCTCCATCCCGTTGATGCCCGGCAGCATAATATCGAGCACGATGAGATGAAAGGGCTGCGCCCGCGCGATGGCAAGCGCGTCCGTGCCGTTGCCCGCCGCCGTTACCTCGCAGCCAAGGTCCGTGAGGTGGATGCGCAGCAGGTCCACGATATTGGGATCGTCTTCGACAACCAGTACTTTATACATATACCCGAAAATCGGCAAATTCCGCTATAAACCGTACGCCGTGATACTTTTGTTATAATTCCGGGATCGTTTTGGGACATGGTGTTTGTTGTTTTGCCTTGTTGAATTTCGACAATTGTAAACGACAAAACCTCTGTTATGATCACACAAAAATTGCTTTTCGGTGTAAGCGGACTGGGAATGCTGTTCCTCTTCAATGCCTGCGAAAAGGACCACATGGACCCTGAAAAAAAACTCTCCGTAAAAGTGGAGAACGTGCTGATGGCGCGCAACCTCGCCGAATCCGGCACTTTCAAAGGCGCCGGCACGCCGCCGGTGATATTTCCCGGCCAAGAAGTCAGCTTCCGTTTTTCCGCGGGCAAAGGGCAGGCGTTGAGTTTCGCCACCATGTACGGCTGGTCCAACGACCTCTTTTTTGCGCCCGCCAATCCCGGCATCGCGTTGTTCGACGCGATGGGCAAGCCGGTTGAAGGCGACGTTTCGGACCAGATAAAACTCTGGGACAACGGCACCCGCCTGAACCAGCCGCCGGGCATGGCGGTGAACCATCCCGGCCAGCCCGCCGCAGCAGCCGTAACGGAAGTGAGCGGCATGGACGCGCAGGGCAATACTTACCTCCCCGCCGCGCAGCTCATGAAAGGCACGCTGAAATACGAGGGCAATTCCGAATTCACCTTTACCATCCGGAACATTTCCGGCAGCACGGCGAATGAAACGCCTTTCAGCCCCGGCGTATGGAGCATTTCCAACATCCTGGGCGGCAACCTGCTGGCCGCCGCGCCGGTCTATGAAGCGGGCAAACCAACGGCCAACGGTCTTACCGCGCTCGCCGAAATGGGCGACAACACGATGCTTTCCGGGTATCTGGCGGAGAACACGCGGGTATTCACGCCGCTTTCTCCCTTGCTGATCGTGGTGTACAACGGCATGCAAAATCCCCTGTATACGATCGGTGAAAAAGACCGCGGGCAGGGGCTGGCGGACCTTGCGCAGAAAGGCGATGCGTCCGTGCTGGAAGAAATGCTGAAAAAGCAGGCAGGCGTAAAACATGTGTACGTGGCGGCCGCGAGCCAAACCACCGTGCTGCTACCAATGATCGGCGATATGGCCGGCGGCAGCATCGAGCAAAAGATACAGTTCGGCAAAGGCGATAAAATTACGTTCGCCACTATGTTCGGCTATTCCAACGACTGGTTCTATTCCTTTGGCAGCGAAGGCGTGATGGCGGACGCAAAGGGCGATCAGACCTCATTAGTGAAGCTGCTGGACAACGGCACCGCTCAAAACCAGTTCCCCGGCGCGGGCAACAGCCAGGGAGCATTCGGCGGCGCGCCGCAAACACCGGAAAGCAACCCCATCCGGGAAGTGGGAACGGAAATGTACCCGGTACCGGCGGTGAAAGATGTGATCAAAATAACGTTCTTAAACAATTAAACCGTACCAATGAAGAAGATACTGACAGGCATGATGTTTTACTGCATGGCTTTGCTGAACACGGCAACCGCACAGGAAATGCCGCTCCCCGAAAAACCGGGCGACGTGCGCCCGCTGCTCATCGGCAATATGCTGCCCTCCGCTATGGTATCCGGCCCCGGCGGGGAACAGCGGAACATCCGGCAGATCACGGGCGGCAAAAGAACGGTGCTCATTTTTTACCGTGGCGGCTGGTGCCCGTACTGCAACAAGCACCTCTCCGAACTGGCAATGATAGAAAAAGACCTGGCGGGGCTGGGATACCAGGTAGTAGCGGTAAGCCCGGACAAACCGGAGAACCTCCGCAGCACCGAAACGAAAACAAAAGCGGGTTACCGGCTGTATTCGGACAGCCAGGGCGCATTGATCAGGGCGATGGGCATTGCATACAGGGCTCCCGGCAATTATCTGAAAGTGATCAAAGAAGCCTCCGGCGGAACGAACCTGGAAATGCTGCCCGTACCTTCCGTGTTCCTGCTGAACGAAAAAGGAACGGTCCTGTTCACTTACGTCAATCCTGATTTCAGGCAACGGCTAAGCGGGGATGTGCTGCTGGCCGCAGCGAAGGCATTGCACTAGGAACGATTTATCACCAACCAACAAAAAAAAGCCGCGCCGGGATTTCCGGTGCGGCTTCATATTTTTCCCTGACGGATCAGGTCGTCTCATTGATAAGATCTTTCAAACTCCGTACTCCCAGCATTTTTGCCGAGGTATATCATTCCGCGTACGCCACGCCCACCATTTTGCCGAGCATCTTTGCGCGGTACACCACGCTGTCAAAAAACTCGGGAGAGGAAATGTACGTCTGCGGCTCATGATCCTTTTCAGCAAGGAATTGCGTTTTAAAGCATTTGATCGCTTCCAGCTTCTGGTCTATCACTTCGCTGATATCCACCACAAAATCGGGCTGGCAGTAGCGGTCCTGTATGAAATGATAGACCTGCTTCGGTCTCCATGCCTGCTGCGGCTGGCCGTTTTCGTCGAACGTCTCGATCTTGCGGAGCCCTGCGAGAAAGGCGCTGTCTTTGATCAGCTGCGCCGCGCGGCCGTGGTCGGGGTGACGGTCGTCTATCGCGTTGGCCAGCACGATGTCCGGCCGGAATTTGCGGATGGCGGCCACCACTTTCAGCTGGTCTTCGCGGGTGTTCTGAAAAAATCCGTCCGCCAGGCCCAGGTTCTCCCTTACGTCCACGCCCATCACTTTACAGGCTTCCTGCGCCTCCAGTATGCGCCCTTCGGGTGTGCCTCGCGTACCCAGCTCGCCGCGGGTGAGGTCTACGATGCCTGTTTTCAGGCCCTGTCTTGCATGCACCATCAGCGTGCCCGCACAGGACAGCTCTACGTCGTCCGGATGGGCGGCTATTGCCAGTATGTCCAGTTTCATGTTTCTTTAAATTTTGCCGTGCAAAGGTCGGGTATATGGGGGGATGTTCCAAATCGGGGCGGTGAACCGGCTGCCTCAGTTAAACCGGTTATACAACTGTATCTCCTGCACGATCGACTCGATATCGTTATCGTCCTGCCGGTTGAATTCGCTTTTGAGGTTGCCGCCGAAGAAGAAGGCGACGGTCTGGTACATGCGCGCGCTGAACCCGCCTTTCAGCTCCCTGACGATCTCGTAGCAGTTCTCGCCGGTCTCGCGGTGGATGAGCTTCATCAATACTTTGCCCTGGTATACGGACAGGTTCTCGAGCTTGTCGCCAAACTCGGCCTTGAGCAGCTTTTCTTTTGATGCGAGGTATTCCTTGCGCTGTTTTTTGTTGGGCATGGTCTGCAGATCGCGGTTCACGTCTTTAAGAATGCGCCCGGCGGACACGGCGTAGGGATAGGTAACATACACGGCGTTGCGCAGCCTCGTCCAGCGGGCGCGTTGTTTGCGCAGGCGCCTGGGCAGCTTGTCGTATACGTCCACAATGCGAAGGGTAATGGAAGGAATGGTGTCGTTGCCGTACAGTACCGCCCGGAGGGCCAGCGTGTCAGTAGCGGTGCGCTGCTGCGCCCTGGCGGCGCCTATGTCGCCAAG
>CBINIO010000174.1:0-8119 GCA_966250725.1 uncultured Chitinophaga sp. | reverse complement strand
TTAACCGGCAAACGACACGTTAGGATCAACAGAAGAAACATTATTCAACCATCATCGGACCGCGTTTTATCAACCTGAATCTTTTATGTACCAGAGCTATTCAGACGAGCAATTATTATCGTTATTGCGTGATGGCGACAGTACGGCGTTCAATACCATTTACGACCGGTACAGCAGGCCGTTGTACCTTTATATCCTCGGCAAAACGGACCGCGGCGAAACCAGCAAGGACGTGCTGCAGGACCTGTTCTGCACCCTTTGGGAAAAACGCGTTACGCTGGACATTCATCTTTCCCTCCGCTCTTACCTGTACCAGTCCGTGCGGCACAAGATCATCGACCTTTACCGGAAAGACAATACCTACCGCAAATACCTTCAGCAGCTGATCGAGCATTTCGACGCGCAGCCCCATAACATTTCCGAAACCTATGATTACAAGGCAAAGGCCACCGAAGTGTTCGAAGCCATCAACCGGCTGCCCGAAAAAATGAAAGAGATCTTTATGCTCAGCCGTTTTGAAAATCTCAGCATCGAGCAGATCGCCAGCCGGCTGGGGCTTTCCCAGCAGACCGTGAAGAACCAGATATCCAAGGCCCTGAAGATCCTCCGCACCCATTATACCCAGACCGACCTGCTGATGCTGGCGGTAGCGCTTTCCATACTCCGGTAAATTTTCGCCCTCCATGGTACTTTTTTAAGATTGGCACGACTTCCTTGTATCACCCAACCAAAAATTTACCGCTGTGGACATCGAACAGATCAGGAAAGTACTGGAGCGTTACACGCAGGGCAAATGCAGCCCCGAAGAGACAAGGATCATAGAGCAATGGTTCGCCAGCATCAACCAGCACCGCTCCGCGATGATAGAAGACGATTTCCTCCAGGAGCAGCTGGAGGAAGTGCGATTGCGCATACAGGAGCAGGTAGAAACGCCGCAGGCCGTGAAACCTTTGCGCAGGCGGCGTTTGCGGGCCTGGCTGTACAGCGGCGCCGCAGCGGTGGTCACCGGGGTTATCGCCTTTACCTTATTGCATCGACCTATGCCAGCCGATCATCCCGGAAGCCCGTCCCATCCGGCGGTACAATCTGCGGTGGTGAAAACGAACCGGGTGGTGAGGGATGGCTTTATTGAGATCACCACCACCAAAGGCACCACCGAAAAGGTTGTACTCGCTGATGGTTCCACCATTATGGTGAACGCGTCGTCCAAACTCCGTTACCCCGAAAATTTCGACGGCGGCACCCGCAGCATTTATCTCGAAGAGGGCGAGGCTTTCTTTAAAGTCGCCCGCGACCCCAAACACCCGTTCATCGTGCATAGCGGCGGCATCGCCACCACGGCGCTGGGCACCTCGTTCAACATCCGCGCGTACAGCCGCGAGCACCGCATTACCGTGGCGCTGCTGACCGGTAAAGTAAAAGTGGACCATGCGGAAACAAGGCAACAGCCGGTGATATTGCTGCCCAGCGAACAGGTGAGCATCGACCGGGAATCGATGGCGATGGCCAAATCGGTGTTCAGCAAGGAAGATGATATTATCGGCTGGAAGAGCGGTTATATCGCGTTCAGGGATGCCAGCTACGACGAGGTGGCGACGGAAATAGAGAACCGCTACAACGTAACGGTGATCAACGATTCGGAGGATACGGACTGGATCTATACCGGATTTTTCAAAGACGAAAGCCTGCAGGAGATCATGGAAACCATTTGTTTGACCAAAAACATCAGCTACACGCTCAAGAACGACACAATATTCCTTACCCGCAAAAACTAGATGTATGAAAAAATGCCTACGCCTTTTTCCACTGGTCGTATTTGCGATGGCCATCACACTGGCGGCTCCTTACACCGCCAGTGCTCGTGCCGAGTCGCAGGACACCAGGAACGTCAGTATCACCATCCAGGTCAAGAACAAAAACATGGAGGAGGTGTTTACTGAGATCGCTGCAAAAACAGGCCTTAGTTTCCATTACGACAAATCCGATCTGAATCTCAAGAAAAAGATCAACCTGAACTGCGTGAAGCGGCCTGTAGACGAGGTGCTTCAGCTGCTGTCAGAACAAACCGGACTGAAATTTACGAGAAAAAACAATAAAGTCATAGTAAATCAGGAACATCATACCGCCAGTTCCATTACCGCCGTAAACCAGGCCGCCGGCATGGAAAACCCTGCAAAACAGGTGCGCGGCACCGTGAGGGACGGCAAGGGAAACGGCCTGCCCGGCGTGACCATCGCCGTTAAAAACACGCAGAGAGGCACGCAAACGGCCGCGAACGGCACCTATACCATCGCGGCGGACCCCGGCGAAGTGCTCGTATTCCGCTTTTTGGGGTTTACCACCCAGGAAGTGACCGTGGGAAACGAGAATGAGTACAATATCGTGCTCGTGGAAAACACCCAGTCCCTGAACGAATTCGTGGTGACCGCGCTCGGCATCCAGCGGAAAGCCAAAGAATTATCATACGCCACGCAACAGCTCAACAACGACGATCTTTCCCGCGTGAAGGACGCCAACGTGATCAACAGTCTCGCCGGTAAAGCCGCCGGCGTTACCATCAGCCGCAGCGCTTCAGGTCTTGGCGGCACCGCCCGCGTGATCATGCGCGGCAACAAATCCACCCGCGAGAACCAGCCGCTCTACGTGATAGACGGCGTGCCCATGGCGAACTACTCGCCCTCGCAGCCGGCCAACGTATACGGCCAGTCGTCAGACATCCAGTCCGGCGCGGGCCGCGACGGCGGGGACGGCATCTCCAACATCAACCCCGACGACATTGAATCCATCAACATCCTGAAAGGCGCTTCCGCCGCCGCGCAATACGGCAGCCAGGCCGCCAACGGCGTGATACTCATCACCACCAAACGCGGCCGCGCGGGCAGGATGCGCATCGACTTCTCCTCCGACCTTACGATGGAAAAAGTGATGCTGCTGCCCAAGCTCCAGTGGAGCTACGGCCAAACCACCGATCCCGCGCCGGGTGCGGACAGCTGGGGGCCGAAAGTGAACGCGAAAGATCATGTAAAGGATTTTTTCAACACCGGCAACACCTGGACCAATTCGCTCGGCGTGAGCGGGGGCAACGAAGTGGCGCAGTCCTATTTCTCCTATTCCAACACCAGCAGCAAAGGCGTGATCCCCACCAGCCGCTTCAACCGGCACACTTTTAATTTCAGGGAAACGCTCAAGCTGCTCAACGACCGGCTGAGCCTCGACGCGAACATCACCTTCATTTCCCAGAACGCGCGCAACAGGCCCGTGAGCGGTCTGTATTTCAACCCGCTGGTAAGCGTGTACATGTTCCCGCGCGGGCTTGATTTCAATCAATACAAAAACCAGTACGAAGTATTTTCGCAGGCGCGCAACATGTATACCCAGCACTGGTGGAACATCGACGCGGACGCCGGTCTTACCGGCGACGCAGAGCTGGCGAACCCTTACTGGATACTCAACCGCAACGTGCGCGAGGAAGAACGCGCCCGCGGCATGGCTTCCCTGGCGGTGAAATACCAGCTGCTCGACTGGCTCACCATCCAGGCGAGGGGCAACTTCGACCGCTCTTACGACGAATACGAAATGAAAGCCAACGCCACCACGCACCCTTCGCAATCGCCTATCAACGGGCGTTACACGCTGGAAAAAGAATTTAACACCCAGATGTACGCGGACGTGATGCTGAACGCCAACAAGCAGCTGTCCGACAACTTCCGCCTCTCCGGCGTGCTCGGCAGCAGCGTCACCGATTTCAAGCTGCGCGACCGTAAGCTGAACGACGTGAACGTCGGCAGCATCAAAGGACTGTTTTACGCGAACGTGTTCCAGCTCGCCAACATCGACCACACGGCCATGACCGTGCAGCAGGGGCTGGACCGCAAGCAGATACAGGCCGTGTTCGCCAGCGCCAACCTCGGCTTTAAGGATTACCTCTTCCTCGACCTTACCGGCCGCAACGACTGGTCGAGCACCTTCGCGTTCACGCCGACAAAGAACAAGGGATATTTTTATTATTCCGCCGGTCTTACCGCCGTGTTCAGCGACATGTTCAAGCTGCCCGAAGCCTGGAATTTCGCCAAGCTGCGGCTCTCCTACGCCAAGGTGGGCAACGACCTTCCTTCGTACATCACCCGGCCGGCCACATATACGCTGCGCATCCTCGGCGGTGTGAAGCAGCTCACTTTCAACACGCGCGTGCCTTATCCCGGCGAATACATCCAGCCCTAGGATAACCGTTCCTTCGAAACCGGTATCGAGACCCGTTTCCTGAACGACCGCATCGGCGTGGACGTAACCTATTACAACAACAACAACTTCCGCCAGTACATCGAGATACCCGCGCCGAACGGCTCAGGCTACGCTTCCTATTATCTCAATCTCGGCAACATCCGCAACACCGGCGTGGAAGCGATGCTGACCCTTGTGCCCATCAGGTCGAACGGGTTTACCTGGACTTCCAACATCAACTTCTCCACCAACAAAAACAAAGTGGTCGATCTGTCCGACGGTGATAAAGTAGTGTCCAGCAACAAATTCGTGCTTACCGAATTCGGTTCCAACATGTACGGTTCAGGCATGCAGGAAGGCGGGCAGTGGGGCGACATTTATACGCCGACCATCACCAAACGCAACGCGGCGGGCCAGATCGTGCTGGACAACAGCGGCATGATCCAGGATTCCGTGTCAGGCACCGGTTTCGTGGTAGGCAACCCGAACCCCGATTTTAACCTGGGCTGGAACAACCGCTTCGATTACAAGGGCTTTACGCTGACGTTCCTGGTGGACGGGCGTTTTGGCGGTAAAGTGATGAGCCTCACGCAGGCCGTGCTGGATGCTTACGGCGTAAGCGAAGCCACCGCGCAGGCGCGGGACAACGGCGGCGTGCGGCTGGACGATGCGGTGAAGGAAGACGGATCCAAATTCACCGGCACGATCGATCCGAAATCGTATTACCAGAACATAGGCGGCCGCAACGGCAACGGCGATATGTACATGTACGACGCCACCACCATCCGGCTGCGCGAGCTTGCGCTCAGCTACAACATACCGGTGAAAACAAAGGCCATCCGCAGCCTGCGTATCGGGCTGGTCGGCCGCAACCTCTTTTTCCTGAAACGCGATGCGCCGTTCGATCCTGAAGTGTCCGCCGGCGGCGACAACCGGCTGCAGGGCATCGACGTGTTCGGTCTGCCCGCCACGCGCAGCTTTGGCGCGAGTTTGAAAGTAGGGTTCTGATCCATCATTCATCAAACAAGTAAAGACAATGAAATCATTCAAACATATATTCACCCGTAAAACCTTCGCCGCAGGGCTGGCGGCGTCGATGCTGATGATCTCCTGCACGAAGGACTTTGAAAGGCTCAACACCAATCCGTACGGCGTGTCAGAAGACGATCTGAAAAGGGATTTCCAGTATATCGGCGAGCCGTTCAAACAGATCCAGATGAGCATTTTCGCCGTGAACCCCAGCTGGGTGTTCCAGGTGCAGCAGAATCTCATGGGCGACCTCTACTCCGGGTACATGGCGGTGCCCAATCCCTTTGGCAACTTTGGCAATAACAACACCACCTATAACCTGCAGGACGGCTGGAACCAGGTGCTCTGGGGCTGCGCCTACGGCACTTACGCGCCGTCTCTCGACAATTCGGTGATGCCTGTTTGCCGTTACGTGGGCAACCTCACCAAAGAAGAATATCCCAATTTCTACGCCTGGAGCCAGGTGCTGAAAGTATTCACCATGCACCGCCTCGCGGACGCGTACGGCCCGATCATCTATACAAAGTACGGCCAGCTGAACGCGGACGGCAGCGTTGATTACGACAGCCAGCAGGAAGCGTACAACGCATTTTTTGCCGACCTCTCCGAAGCCATCGCCACGCTGACGAAATATCATAACGACAACGCGCCGAAAAATTTCGCTGAGTTCGATCTTTCCCCTTACCAGGGCGATTACGGGAAATGGGTACAGGCCGCCAATACGCTGCGCCTGCGCCTGGCCATCCGCATCAGCAAAGCCGATCCGCAAAAGGCCAGGACCGAAGGAGAGGCCGCGCTTGCGCATCCGTTAGGACTGCTTACCACCGCCGCGGATAATTTCTCCATCAACATCGCGCCGCTGGAGCACCCGCTCCGCACTTTCTCCGAAGGCTGGAACGACATCAGGATGAGCGCGCCGATGGAAGCGATCCTTACCGGTTTGAAAGATCCGCGGCTGGAAAAATATTTTATGCCTTCAGAAGAGTATGCCGGTGAATACAAAGGCATCCGCAACGGCATCGATCTGCCCGCGAAAGAAGTGTACGTGAATTTCTCCAAGCTTAACCGCGACCTGCTGGGCAACAGCCGCGTGCAGGTGATGACGGCCGCCGAGGCATGGTTTCTGAAAGCCGAAGCCGGCCTGCTGGGCTGGGCCGGCGCGGGCGATGTAAAAGGCAATTATGAAAAAGGCGTGGAGACCTCGTTCTCGCAACACGGCGTGTCCGGCAAAGTCGCCGAGTACATCGCGGATAACACCAGCAAAGCGGCGCCGTACGTAGATCCGAAAAACGCCGCGAACAACATCGGCGCGGGAAGCCCCTGGCTCAGCACGATCACCATCAAATGGGACGATGCCGATTCGCCCGCGCGCAAGCTGGAAAGGATCATTACGCAAAAATGGATCGCCGGTTTCCCGGAAGGGCAGGAGGCATGGGCGGAATTCCGCCGCACCGGTTATCCCAAACAGTTCCCTGTAATGATCAACAACAGCGGCGGAAAAATTTCCACCACCGCGTTTATCCGCAGGGTCAATTTCTCCAGCACGGAGTACCAGTCCAACCCGAAAGGCGTGGAACGAGCCGTTACTTTACTAGGTGGCCCCGATAATGGAGGCACCCGCCTCTGGTGGGACAAGCCCTGATATAATAGACATAGCTCATCTCTAAGAACGACCGGCCGGCCCTTTTGGGCCGGCTTTTTTTGCGGAGAAGGGTGGGCTGAATGGTAAGGACAGTACCGGTTAGTCTTGACAAAAAACAGCCGGCGGCATCGCCGATGATGCCAGAGCTTTGATTACCGCGGCCGCCGTGGTCACGGGGAAAAGGCCGGCTAAAAAGTAAAATGAAGGCTTTGCGGATCGCTTAAACGATACATGGGCTTCATCAGTTACCCGAATAAATCAGGGCTGACCATTTTGGTCAGCCCCACAAAAAATTACTTGAATAACGGGAATTATGCTTCTTTGAGCCGCAGCTCGTTCTTGTATTCTTTCGGCGTTTTGCCGACGATCTCTTTAAAAAAACGGTTGAAGTTGGAAAGGTTCTTAAACCCGCATGAATAGGCGATCTCGGCGATCGACCAGTCTTCTTCGGTAAGCCGTTTGCAGGCGTGGCCGATGCGCACTTCGTTGAGGAACTGCACAAAGGATTTTTTTGTCCTGTTCTTGAAAAAGCGGCAAAAGCTCTGGGGGGAAAGGTTGGTGATGCTGGCAACGTCCTGCAGGGAAATTTCCTTGGAGAAATTGTTCATCACGTATTTGAACACTTCGTCGATCTTGTGATTGTCCTTTACATTGTAGGCATGGGAATAGCCGGTGCTGGCGAGGTAGTAGCAGTCTTTGGTCTCGGAAAGCGTTTTGAGGATCTGCAGCAGGGAGATGATGCGTTCCAGTCCGTCTTTTTTTGGCAGCGAAAGAATTTCTTCCTTCAGCTTTTGCTGTGTGGCGCCGATGATCTTCATGCCGCGCTGGGCGCGGTGGAAAAGGTCGGTAAGGGCTTTGGTTTCCGGGAGGCCGTAAAATTTGTCGCCGAAAATGTCCTTAGGGAAATAGATCACGACGGAGCGGGCCTTGAGCGATTCGTCGTTTTTATGATAGGCCTCGTCGTTATACCACACATGCGGTATGTTCGGCCCCAGGAAAACCATGTCCCCTACGTCAAAGCTCTCAATGCTGTCCCCCACGATCCGTTTCCCCTGGCTTTCCGTAACATATACCAGCTCGCACTCGGGATGAAAATGGAAAGGTGTGTTGAAATGAGGATCACAGCGTTCAATGATGGTGATCTGGTTGTCGGCAAAGGCCCCCACTTTTATCAGAATGGGTTTCATGTTTGCTTCCTTATTGGTTTAGTCCTATGAAAGTATTAGC
>CBINIO010000173.1:0-8131 GCA_966250725.1 uncultured Chitinophaga sp. | reverse complement strand
GCCTTCAAACCATCTTTGCCCGGTAAAAGTGATGTCTGCGTAGAACCTTGGTTCCCGGTTTACATACATCATCCGTGTTCCTGCGGGTGCATACACCTGTCCGGTCGCAGACGTGAAATCAGCGTTGCTGAAACCATCTTCCACATATCCGGAAGCCTCGTTAATGTCGGGGCTGATGCCATCGGCCCGGTAGCCGTTGATGGGTGAGGTGCCGTTGCTCATAAAGTACGCGTCTACCTGTTCCTGCGTTGCGCCCAGCAGGCTGCCGCCTTTAAAGGCTCCGTCGCTGATGCGGCGGTCATTGGGCATACGGTCGTATTCCATGGTGCCGGAGGAGTTGTCGGTACGGAAAAAGATCATCTCCGTATTATTCGATATCTGGTTCCTCAGCGTACGAACGCCGCGGCGGTAAGATTCATAGGGGTCGAAGCCGGCATTGTCCGGCCCCGGGAGCAGGTTCCCGCTTTTATCGGTATACATCAATTTAAACCTGGCGCCGTAAGTATTGAAAAATGTTACACATTCATCGGCCACTTTCTGCCAGTTGGCCCTGACCGCTGCTGCGGCAGGCGTACCGGGGAAGAGTTTTTTCCCGTCGCGGTTGGCGAGGCCGGAATAATACGTGCATTCGCCGTTGAATAACCAGCTTGCCCTGAGCGTAAGCGCTTCAATAATGAAAGCCTGTGCGATGGCCTTATCGATGCGCCCCATCCCTGAAACGGCATCTGAGGCCGCATTGTCTAAAAGGCCTTCGTTTTGCGCCTCTTTTAGTTGCTGCACGATAAAATTGAAACATTCATCTACGGTATTGCGCGGCAACTGTAATTCATCGGTCGGCGTGTCCTGGTTGTATTTTTGTTGCAGTACCGGCACGGGCCCGTATGCCCGTACGAGATAAAAATAATAAATGGCACGCATCGCTTTGGCCTCCGCCTTCCATTGGGCTTTTTCCGAAGCGCCTACCTGGTCGTCAGGCGTCTGATCGATATTGCCGATAAACTCGCCCGCCTGCTGGATACCGGTAAACCAGCTTTTCCAGCGGCATTTAACCATCGTTCCGTCCGTTGCATCGAGCGTGTTATTGTTGATCAGTTTTGCTTTGTTGCCGGGAGAAACATATTCTGATTCGTCGCTGGCGGCCGTCCAGGGGCCTGGCGTTCTATAAAGCGCCGTTTCATGCACCTGGCGCTGGTTAAACTCGTCAGGGATGTAGGTGTACACGTTGGCCAGGTATCCCAATGCGCCGGACCTGGTCTGAAATATCTCGTTGGTTGACAAACGGTCCTGCGGAACCTGGTCGAAATATTTGGAACATGAAACGACTGACAGTACCAGTAATCCTATCGTGCATTTCAATATTATACGTTTCATTGCTGTCAGATTTAAAAAGTAAAGTTGATACCTATGGAAAGCGAGCTGATATTCGGGTATTGGGTCCCGTCATTGGAATTCAGTTCAGGGTCCCACAGTTTGAATTTGGTAAATGTCAGCAGGTTGTATCCCATGATGTATACTGCCGCATTGTTGAGTTTCATGGCCTGCGACCAGTGTTTGGGCAAATTATAGGACACCTGCAGCGTTTTGAGGCGTAAAAAGCTCATATCGCGCACCCACCAGGTGCTCGGCTGAAAATTATTCTGGTTGTCCACGGTTTCGCCCCCGTATGAAAGCCGCGGGTAAAACACGTTCTGGTTGGGATTTTCTTCCGTCCACCGGTCGTCGATATTGTTATACAGGTTTCCTGCCCCGCCGCCCCCGATAAAGGGATTGATGCTGTTACCCGCCAAAATGCGCTCGGCTTTCGCTACGCCCTGGAAAAGCGCTCCGACCATCAGGTTTTTCCAGGTTATATTAAAGCCCAGGCCATACACAAAGGCCGGAACATCGCCGCGGCTGATGTAGGTTTTGTCGTAGGCGTCTATCTGACCGTCGTTGTTCAGGTCCTTATAACGGATGTCTCCGGCTTTTACCGTGCCAAACTGTGTAGCGAAGGGCTTGGGCGTAATTATTTTATCTTCGCCTGAAAGCTGCTGCCAGCGTGCCATATCGTCGATCTGGGCCTGTGTGAACAACCCTTCCGCAATATATCCTTTCTGCCCGAGGATCTTTTCCCCGAACTGGTTCATCCAGGAATAACGCTGGTCGGGCAATTCACCTTTGATCCACTGATCGTTGTTATAAGTGATGTTTCCTCTCAGATTGATTCTCCAGTTGCTGTTGAGACGCCTGTTGTACTCGATCGTTCCGTCAAATCCCCTGTTCTCTACCACGCCTACGTTGCCGTACGGCGAAGCCATATTATACCCGATAAAGGATGGAATGGAGTTTTCGCGTTTTAACAGGATGTTCTTGCGCTTTTCCCGGAAGATGTCGAAAATGATGGACAGATCGCCTCTGAGGGTCCTCAACTCGATGCCCAGGTCCTGCTTCCGCGATTCTTCCCACACGAGGTCAACTGCATTGTTGATTATCTCGTAGCCGCCGTATTTGGTACCGCTTACCCCAAAAATATACCCGAAGGAACCGTTGCCGTTTATCTGGTCCAGGTACATAAAACGCCTGTCCGAAACATTGCTGTTGCCAATTCTGCCATCGGTATACCTGAATTTCAGGAAAGGGATAACATTGCTCAAAGGTCCCCAGAACTTTTCGTTGGATATCACCCATCCAACGCCATAGGCGGGAAATGTGCCGTATCTTTTCTTGGGGGAGAAGTTTTCCGCACCGGTATAGCCGATATTGAACTCTGCGAAATAACGGTCGCTCCAGGAGTAGGTGGCGCGCCCGGCAACGCCCTGCATCCTGTAGGGAATGGCATTTTCAAGCGTCCCCTGCGGATAGAGCAATCTCTGCTGCTGGTTGAACAGCAGCAATCCGCTTACCCGGTGGGCGCCGAACGACCGGTCGTAATTGAAAGCCGCTTCGAGGTAGGTTTTTTTGTTTCCCGATGCCGACTGGCTGTACCCCAGCACATCAGACCCGGTATAGGTCCGGGTCAGGATCGGGTACCCGTCCATATCATACGGAACGTTCAGGTCAGTAAGATAATAGGTGGATTCCCGGCGGCTCTGGTGCAGCTGCACTTCATTATACACGTCATATGCAAACATGGCCGAAAAACTAAGCCCTTTTGTAAAAGCTTCCAGGTCCTGCGTAAGTCTCAGGTTTGAATAAACCTGGTTTTTTGCGGTATTGTCATAGCCCCTGCGTGTGGCATCCGCATAAGGGTTCCTGAATCCCCCGTTCGGGTTTATGCCCGGCACGTAAGCCTTTCCCTTTACATAAAACATTTTGGGATAGTCAACCGGAGAAATGCCCATAGCGGAATTATAAACGTCGTGCGACGAAATAGCCGGATAATTCCCTTCGCCTAAATAACCCTGCGCGCCTATTTCCACTTTTGTGGTGGGCGTAGCGTTTATCGTTACGTTGGTGGTAAAGTTATAACGGCTGTATTTCATCTTGGAGTTATAACCGGTCACCGTTTTATCCGTGGTCATCATACCGGTTTCGTTATAATAACTTACCGAAGCATAATAAACGGCTTTCTCGCTTCCCCCGCGAACGTTTACGTTCGCTCTCCTGTTATATCCCCAATCGTTGAACACTTCTTTCAGCCAGTTCACATTCGGGTACAGGTAAGGATCTCTTCCCAACGCGGTATTATTGATATACTCCTGAGAATATTTTGGCGCCAGCCCGTCGTTGCGCAAAGCTTCGTTAGCCGCATTCATATACGCTATACCATCCGTCAGGTCCACTTTTTTTGTAAAGCGGGTAAATGATTCGTAATAATCGGCATTGATGGTGGGTTTCCCCATCTTGCCCGGTTTGGTTTTGACTATGATAACGCCGTTCGCGCCGCGAACCCCGTATACGGCGGTGGCGGAAGCGTCTTTTAAGATGGTGAGCGATTCAACGTCTTCGGGGTCCACATCATTGAAAGACCGCTCTACACCGTCAACAAGAATGAGCGGAGAAGCGCTGTTGGGCGTCGAAATCCCCCTGATCCAGATATCGGCGACATTTTTACCCGGCTCCCCGGACCGTTGCACGGAAATTACGCCTGAGATCCTTCCCGCCAGCGCTCCCGTGAGGTTAGAGGACGGAATCTTCAAATCGCTCGCTTTCAGGGAAGACTGCGCGCCTATATTACTTATTTTACGCTGCGTACCATAGCCGATAACGACCGTTTCGTTCAGTGCGGTCTCTTTCTGAACAAGGATTGCATCGTAGATGTTTCCGTTTGCGTTAACCCTTATTTGCAGGTTGCTGTATTCAATATGGCTTATTACGAGCACGCACTCTTTGAGTTCGGTACGCAGCTGGTAAAAACCATCGCTATCGGTCGTGGTGCCCGAAGTGGTCCCCTGGATGCCAACGGTGGCGCCCTGAACAGGTTTCTGGGTTTTGGAATCTATCACCCTTCCCCGCAACGTTCTGGGAACCTGCCGCCGCGGGGCTGCGGGGTTTCCTTTTATAATGATATGCTTCCCATCGATCTCATGGGTCAGCCCCTGTGGCGAAAGCAGGGAATTGAGCACGCTGGTCATATCTTCGTTCTGCACATGCAACGATACCTTGCCGGTTACGTCTATATCTTTTGAATAGATAAAAAGATAGCTCGTTTGGTCCTCTATTTTTTTAAGCACTTCTTTTAACGAAATGTTTTGCACATTAAGCGAAACCTTTCCGGTTTGATAGACCGCCGCATTCGCGTAATCGATACACCACAGGAATACAAAAGCTGTGGCCGCCAGTCTTATCAGGTATCTGTAATTAACTCCCCGTATATGCACACGACAGGGTACAAAAGACGATTTTGTAATACTATTCATGAATGAATCTGGATTTATGCTGTTCTTAAATGAATACTAGCAATAGTTATCACCAGGCAGTGGTTGACCCTGCCCGTGTTATCAATTAATAAATACTTTGGTATTATCCCGTCAGTTTAAAATAACGTAGCCATTATCGCTGGAATTTTTTATATACCGGAGCCCATAACTGTGGCCAAGCACCTCAAGCGCATACTCCAAACCATCGGAAACCCTGAACTTTCCGGTCAAAAGCAAACCGGGATCATTCAGCTGCCGGATGGTGATTTTTTTGCCGAATGAGTTCCCGAGGCGCTCCAACACTTCGGTAATAGGTACGTTGTCAAAAGCGATCAATCCGTCCTTCCATTTGTAAATATCCGTATCGGTTACGGCGGAAACGACCAGCGCGTCATTGATTAATTCTGCTTTTTGCATGGGCACGAGATCCTGGCTTTTCCCCCCTGGAGTGTTAACACGAACATGCCCTTCCAGCAATGCGGTAACAAAACGCGGCTTGTTTGCATACGCTGACACGTTGAAAGTGGTTCCGGTGACAACAATATTTCCTTTTGCAGTTGTTACGATAAAAGGGTGGCCTGCGTCTTTCCTCACCTCAAAATACCCCTCACCGTTCAAATATACTTCCCTGGTACCGCCGCTGAAATTTTCCGGGTATTTGAACATTGATCCGGCGTTAAGCCATACTACAGAACTATCCGGGAGGAGCATTTTTTTTGTTTCGCCGGGGGCAACGGAAATCTGAACGTACAGGTTTTTATTCACATTGATGATACCCAGCCCGGGAAGGCCTTTTGTATAAATAAAACCGCCGATCCCTGCCAGCAACAGCACCATAGCGGCGCAGGCCGCAACTTTATGATGCGACAAATACCTGAGAACAGCTCCTCCCCGGGCCTGGCGGCCGGGCTGTTTCGCATGAAGCAGTCTCTTTCTGAATCTTTGAAAGGCTTTGTTTTTATCGTATAGATGTGATTCTTTTTCACCTATTGCAGCTGACCATGCATCCAGCTTCTGCCGGAAATATAACCTGTTGGCAGCCGACGCATTTACCCATTGCAATAGCTCTTCCGTGGAATCCTCATCGAGTTCCTGCGCCAGAAATGCGGCAATTAATTCATCAACCTGGAATTTCATCTTTTAGAGCTGTTGATTATAAGACAGCGAAACGGGGTAAGCGGGTAGTCAAAATCAAAAAAATATTTTGACGAGGAGAATGATAACAATGGCAAGGTGTTTTTCAAGCCGTTCCCGTAAGAAACGCAAAGCATTTTTCATATGGTATTTTACGGTATTGACCGATATGCTGAGTTCCTGCGAGATATCTTCGTAGCGCTTTTTCTCAAAACGGCTTTTTATAAAAACGAGCTTGCATTCAGGCGGCAACTCATTGATGGCCTGTTTCAGTTCCGCATCCAGCTCTTTTTCCACTAACTGCCTGAGCGCATCATCCTTTGACGTAGCATGGGCGAAAACATCTGTATCCGGCACATCTTCATTGCGTACGAGGCTGGAAATGGGCACTTCGTACCGGGTACGCGCTAACGAAAGGTAATTGAAACACCGGTTACGGACAGCGGTCATCAGATACCATAACAAAGAAATTTCCACATCCAGCGTTTCCCGGATCTCCCACAAATGAAAAATAGTATCTCCAACGACCTGCTCCGCCTGGTCATGATCTTTTACATACTTATTCGCAGTATGGCACAATGTTGCATAATAAGTGTCGTATATATACCTGTAGGCTTTTTCAGAGCCTTCCTTTAATTGTCTGACTACGATTTTTTCATTATGATCCATAGCATCTAAATTCAATTATGGAATATCGTGTACGATTTATTTTACAGGCTATTTGATGAATTTAATAACGAAAATGACTGAATACTCCGTTCGGGATAAAGTATAGGCGGTAACGAGGACCCGATTATTGTGCAAACTATATAAAATTATGAAAAAACGAATGTTTGTTTTTGTCGGGGGATAGCGGAAAAAGGGAGATAAATCGCCGAAAATACGTTTGGAGAGTACCAAAAAATAAAAAGCATTTACAGAAATCTGTAAATGCTTGATTTTGTTGTCGGGACGACTAGATTCGAACTAGCGACCCCTTGCACCCCATGCAAGTGCGCTACCGGGCTGCGCTACGTCCCGAACTTCCGGTACCGTGTTTTAACGACGGGATGCAAAAGTAACCATTCATTTCATTTTTGCAAAAATTTTATCCGTTTTTCTATGATTTCCTGTTGATAACCACTTCCCGCCGCTATACATCACACCACAGAAAATACGTACATTTGCCCGGGATAAATTCAAATGATGCATATTTTACTGAAAAGCGCAAAGATCGTAGCTCCGTCATCCCCTCTTAACGGGCAAATACAGGATATTCTTATCGAAAACGGCGTTATCACCAACATCGCCGCCAATATTCAGCCCCCCTCCGCTCAGACCGTCACCGGCAAAAACCTTCACGTCACCACCGGTTTCATGGATGTTTTTGCACATTTCTGCGACCCCGGGCAGGAGTATAAGGAAGACCTCCGTTCCGGCGCCGCCGCGGCAGCGAAAGGCGGCTTTACCACCGTCATGATCGTGCCCAACACGCAGCCCGCGCTTCATACCAAATCGCAGATCGAATATGTGCTCAGCCAAAGCCGCACCGGGGCCGTTCGCGTGCTGCCCATCGGCGCCATCACCAAAAACCTTGAAGGCGCCTCCCTCGCGGAAATGTACGAGATGAAAGAAACCGGCGCCGCCGCTTTCTCCGACGGGCTCAAACCCGTACAGGCCTCCGGCATCATGCTCAAAGCCCTCCAGTATGTAAAAGCATTCTCCGGCACCATCATCCAGGTTCCGGACGATACCAGCATCTCCGGTCATGGCCTCATGCACGAAGGCATCTTTTCCACCCGCCTCGGCATGCCCGGCAAACCCGCCATCGCGGAAGAGATCATGATCAAACGCGACCTCGACCTGCTGCGGTATACGGAATCCAGCCTGCATTTCACCGCCGTCAGCACCCGCAAGGCCGTCGAGCTGATCGCCGCCGCCAAAGCGGAAGGGCTCAGCGTCACCTGCTCCGTTACGCCTTACCACCTGCTGTTCACCGAAGAAGATCTCATGACCTACGACAGCTTCCTGAAAGTGAACCCTCCCCTGCGCAGCCGCGACGATGTGCAGGCCCTGCGCGAAGCTGTAGCCAACGGCACGGTGGACTGCATCGCCACGCATCACCAGCCGCAGGACTGGGACGCCAAACAGGTGGAATTCGAATACGCCAAACCCGGCAT
>CBINIO010000172.1:0-8143 GCA_966250725.1 uncultured Chitinophaga sp. | reverse complement strand
TTCTTTCCTTGTGACGCTTTCCCTTTCTTTATGGCCGTTAGTATATACCGCAATTTTCGCGCCGGATTCCTCAATTCAGGATCTTCATTTTCACCATTTCGATCCTCGTATCGGTCACGTTCAGTATGTCAAATTCGTAATCGTCGATGATGATGCGCTCTTTCAGCCGTGGGATCGTTTCGTAATGCGAAATGATATAACCGGATAAAGTTTCGCTTTCGTCTTCCGGGAAGTCGAAGCCGTACCGTTCGTTGAGGTAATCCAGCTCCAGCCTGCCGGAAAAAATGTACTCTTTTTCCGCGATCTGTTTCTCCACGAACTCTTCCACGTCATGCTCGTCCTTGATATCCCCGAAAATTTCCTCCAGTACGTCCTCGATGGTCACGATGCCCGCGGTGCCGCCAAACTCGTCCACCACCCAGGCGATGCTGCGCCGCTCCTTGTTGAACTTGCCGAGCAGGTCTATCGCGCTCATGGTTTCCGGCACGGCCAGGATGGGGTGGATCACGGAACGGATGTCGTCCGGGTTCTTGAACATGTCCAGCTGATGTACGTACCCGAGAATATTGTCGATATTGTTTTCGAAGATGATGACCTTGGACAGCTTGGTGTCGATGAATTTTTTCCGCGCGTCGGCGATGCTGCTGTTGATGTCCAGCGCCTCGATCTCTTTGCGGGGAATGAGGCAGCCCCTGATCTTTACATGCACGAGGCTGAGCGCGTTCTCGAACAGCTCGGTGTTCAGCTCCTGGCCTTCGCCCATGTGCTGCTGGCTTTGCCGGGTGAAGAACTCCACGTCCACCCGCGCGAAAGAGCTTTTATTCTCCGCGATGCGCACGTTGAACAGGTATTTCAGTATCCATTCGGACACGGATTCCAGCAGGTTGCCGAGTATGTACAACGGGCGCGACAGTACGGAGATGGGCAAGGCGAAAAAGCCCAGCAATGCCTCGGGGCGGGAGCGGAAGATGCTGCGCGGGATAAAAAACCCGAAGAACAGCATAAGCAGCGTAGCCACGAGTATTTCCACCAGCAGCGTTACCACCACGATCTCCGGCATCTTGTTCTGCGGGATGATCATGGCCCAGAGCGAATCGATCCAGCCTGCCACCAGCATGCTGTACACCACGATGCTGATCGTGAGGCCGATGAGGCTGGTGGCGAGAAAACGCGCGGGATGCTCGTTGAACCCCGACAGGATCCTGCCCGTGGCGCGGCCCTGTTTTTTCTTCAGTTCGATACTCAGCCGGTTCACATTGGCGAAAGCGGTTTCCATGCCGGCAAAGAAGCCCGCAACGAGGATCACTATAACCAGTAAAACAATCGTATAAATATCCATCCAAACAAAGATATGAAATTCGCGCAAAGCCCGCGCGGCCGGCCGGCCCTTAGCCCAGGAAGTTGTCCACAATGGCTTTTACCTCCCGGTAGGCCTTTTCCAGCTCGTCGTTCACCACGATATGGTCGAACTCGCTGGCAAACGACAGCTCGTAGCGGGCTTTGCCCAGCCGCTCGTCCAGCGAGGCCTGGGTTTCCGTGCCGCGTTCGCTCAGGCGCACGCGCAGCGCGTCCAGCGAGGGCGGCTGTATAAAGATGGTGAGCGCGGCATCGTGGTACTTTTCCTTGATGCTGAGCGCCCCTTTTACGTCGATGTCCACCATCGGGTACTGCCCGTTGCTCCAGATGCGCTCCAGCTCGCTTTTCAGCGTGCCGTAGTATTTGCCGGCGTACACCATTTCGTATTCCGCGAAATCGTTGTTGTCGATATGCCGCTGGAACTCGTCCGCGCCCAGAAAGTAATAGTCGCGCCCGTGCACTTCGGTTTCCCTGGGCGCGCGGGTGGCGGCGGATATGGAAAAGGCGAGCTGCGGCATTTCGCCGAGCAGCCTTTTTACAATAGTGGTTTTACCTGCTCCCGAAGGCGCGGTAATGATAATTATTTTGTGTGATGACATGTTATGGTTTACACGCGCTTGATATCTGCCCCGAGGTTCCGCAGGCGTTCGTCGATGTACTGGTAGCCACGGTCGATCTGGTCGATATTGTGGATGGTGCTTTTGCCTTCGGCGCTGAGCGCGGCGATCAGCAAAGCCACGCCGGCCCTGATATCCGGGCTGCTCATGGTGATGCCTCTCAGCCTGTGCTGCCTGCCCAGACCGATCACCGCCGCGCGGTGCGGGTCGCAAAGGATGATCTGCGCGCCCATGTCGATGAGCTTGTCCACGAAGAACAGCCTGCTTTCGAACATTTTCTGGTGAACGAGCACGCTGCCTTTGGCCTGGGTGGCCACTACCAGCACGATGCTCAGCAGGTCGGGCGTAAAGCCCGGCCACGGGTTATCGTAAATGGTCAGGATAGATCCGTCGATAAACGTTTGTATCTCGTAGCTGTCCTGCGCCGGAATAAAAATATCGTCGCCGCGGAATTCCATCTGGATGCCCAGCTGGCGGAACTTTTCGGGTATTACGCCGAGGTGCTGGATGCCCGCGTTCTTGATGGTGATCTCGCTTTGCGTCATGGCGGCGAGGCCGATGAAAGAGCCGATCTCGATCATATCGGGCAGCATGGCATGCTTGCAGCCTTTGAGGCCGGTCACCCCTTCGATGTGAAGCATGTTGGAGCCCACGCCGCTGATCTTCGCGCCCATGCTGTTGAGCATTTTGCAAAGCTGCTGCAGGTAAGGCTCGCAGGCGGCGTTGTAAATGGTGGTGGTCCCTTTTGCGAGCGCGGCGGCCATCACGATGTTGGCGGTGCCGGTCACGGAAGGTTCGTCCAGCAGCATATAGGTGCCGGTGAGGCCGTTTTTGGCCTCGAGGCGGAAATAGTTGTCGTCGTTGTCGTACGCAAAAGCGGCGCCCAGTTTTTCAAAGCCGATCACATGCGTGTCCAGCCTGCGGCGGCCGATCTTGTCGCCACCCGGTTTGGGAATATAGGCTTTGCCGAACCTGGCGAGCAGGGGGCCCGCCATCATCACGGAGCCGCGCAGGCGGCCCGATTTTTTTTTGAACTCGGCGCTTTCAAGATATACAAAATCGATATCGTCTGCCTGGAACTCGCAGGTGGCACGGTCTGTACGGTTCACCTTCACGCCGATGTCTCCCAGCAGCTCTATCAGCAGGTTCACGTCCAGTATGTCCGGGATGTTGCCGATGGTTACTTTTTCAGGGGTTAGAAGTACCGCGCTGATGATCTGTAATGCTTCGTTCTTGGCTCCCTGCGGTATGATTTCTCCTTTCAGACGGTTGCCGCCTCTTACTTCGAAAGCGCTGCTCACTTGTTCCTGTTTTTGTGTTTGTTGTGTTTATTGCTTTTGCCGGAGTTCTGCTTGAATTTGTTCTGCTGGTACGCTTTGCGTTTCTGGCTGCCGCCCTGGCCGCTGTTGGCCGCCCTGAACTGGTCCGCCGCCACGCTGTTGAACGAAGGAATGTTCGTTGCGGGCGCGCCGATGCTCAGGCCGGGCTGGTATTGCAGCTTTCCGCCGGTAATGGCGGCCAGCTCGCCCTTGATGGCGTCGTCATGCACGCTTTCCTTATGCCAGTTGCTGTAAGCCAGCTTCATATAGTTGCCGATCACCTGGGTAAAACCTTCTTTCATTTCGGGGTTCTCCTCGTTCACCGCTTTTTCGATCACCATTTCCAGGTTTTTGCCGAAGTGGCGGTTGCGCGGATACTTTTTCGGGTAAGGCAGCCTGTCCGGCTTGGCGCGCAGCGTTTCGCGGGTGGGGATCGGGTAGGGCGAATCCACGTCCAGCTTGAAGTCGGACACGAGGAACAGGTGGTCCCACAGTTTATGCCTGAAATCCTCGACGTTGCGGAGATGCGGCTGCAGGGTGCCCATCAGCTCTATCACGGCCATCACCTGCTGCTGGCGGTGCGTGCGGTCCTTAATGGTAAGGATGTATTCGATCATCCGCTGTACGTTCCGGCCATACTCTCGCATGATCAGATGGTTGCGGGCGGTATTATATTCCATTGCTGTAATTTAAAAAATCCGTAAAAAATGTGATTGATTACCAGCCGTTCATCCGCGAAGTAACAAAATTTATACCCGGGTGCGGAGCGGCTTAGGGTGAAGTCAAGCTCCTGCAATATTAGTGAAAAATATTTATGCTGCATCCGGCAGCGCGCGATTCCTTACTTTTGAGGCATGAATCTTTCGCTGACCGGTAAAACCGCCGTGGTATGCGGGGCTTCCCAGGGCCTGGGACTGGCTTCCGCCAAAGAGCTCGCCCTGCTGGGCGCATCCTGCATCCTGCTGGCACGCAACGAACAAAGTCTTGCCGCCGCCGCGGCCTCGCTGGACATTTCTCAGGGCCAGCGCCACAACTATTTTGTGACGGACTTCAACAAACCCGAAAAGCTCAAAGCCACCATCAGCGCCATCGTCAACGAACAGATCGTGCACATCCTGGTGAACAATACCGGCGGCCCTTCCGGCGGCCCCATCCTGGCGGCCGAAGGCGGCGCGTTCGTACAGGCCTTTGAAATGCACGTAGTATGCAACCAGCTGCTGGCGCAGGCCGTAGTGCCGGGCATGAAGGCCAGCGGCTACGGCAGGCTCATCCAGGTAATATCCACTTCCGTAAAAGCGCCCATCAAAAACCTCGGCGTGTCCAACACCATACGCGCGGCGGTGGCCAACTGGGCCAAATCGATGGCCAATGAGCTGGCGCCTTTCGGCATTACGGTCAACAACGTGCTGCCCGGCTCCATGACCACCGAGCGGCTGCGCAGCATCTTCAGGACCAATGCCGGTATGCGCGGCATCCCGGAAGAAACCGTCGCCGAAGAATGGCGGCTGGAAATACCCATGCAGCGTTTTGGCGAACCGGCGGAATTCGGCGCGGCGGTCGCCTTCCTGGCGTCTCCCGCGGCGTCCTACATCACCGGCATCAACCTCCCGGTAGACGGCGGCAAAACCCCTTCCCTCTAAATTTCACCCGCCACATGAATATCTGGAAAAATATCATCAAAAGCCCGACCTGAGCACCGTTCCCGTCCGTTAATCATTGTATCGAACGGCCCTGAAGGGCCTATTGTATCATCTTACCCATTACTCACATGACGAACACGAATGTGCAATACGGCGAGTACCTGCAACTCGACGCCATACTCAATGCCCAGTTCCCGGAAAGCGAAAAACACCGGCTTCCCGCGCACGACGAAATGCTTTTTATCATTATCCACCAGGCGTACGAGCTTTGGTTCAAACAACTGTTATATGAAGTGGAATCCGTGGCCGCCATTATGAACCGGCCGGCGGTGAACGACAATTCCCCCGAGCTGCAAACCGTGGTGCACCGGCTTTCGCGGATGGTGACCATCCTGAAGCTGCTGGTACAGCAGATAGACGTGATGGAAACGATGACGCCGATGGACTTTCTCGACTTCCGCGATATGCTGCGGCCGGCGTCGGGTTTCCAGAGCTGGCAGTTCAAAACGCTGGAAGCCAGGCTGGGCCTGCAATTCCAGCACCGCTTCGGGCAGGAGTACTATATTTCGCAGCTCAAGCAGGACAAGATCGACATCATCCGCAAAGCGGAGAACGAAAAAAGCGTGCTCACCCTGCTGAACGAATGGCTGGAAAGAATGCCTTTCTTCGACGAGCCCGCCAACTGGGCCAACTATCAGCCCATGACCAGCATTACGCCCGGCGCGGAACATATTTTCTGGCAGGATTACCGGCAGCTGTACAGCGGCGGCCTGGCGGAGGCGGAAAAGAACAACCGCGAATATTTTGACAAAGTATTTTCGGACGGCGAAGCCGGCGGCGAAAGGCATCTTTCCCCCAAAGCCAGCCGCGCCGCGCTGTTCATTATGCTGTACCGCGGCTATCCCTTGCTGCAGCTGCCTTTCCAGGTATTGAGCAGCCTGCTGGAAATAGACGAGCAGATGAGCACCTGGCGCTACCGGCATATGAGCATGGTGCACCGGATGATCGGCTCGCGCATCGGCACGGGCGGCAGCACGGGGAAAGATTACCTGAAAGGCGCGCTGGACAAGCATTTTATATTTGCGGACATCGCGCGGCTCACGAGCTTCCTGATAGAGCGGAGAAAATTACCGGCTCTCAGCCACGAGATGGGGCAGCGGCTTGGGTTCCGGTAAAAACGGCGCCCGGCATATGGGGACTGCCCGACGGCAAAGCTTGCTGTATGCTTACGCATGAAAACGGCGCCCATGCAGTATGCGGACTGCCCCCAACGGCAAAGCCTGTGCATGCCCAGGCCTGAAACGGCGCTCCTGCATACAGGGCCATGCCTAAAAATGACAAAAAGGGTGGCGGTGGCCGCCATCCTTTTTGCCTTGCTCATAACTGTGGAAACCGTACCTGTTACTCTACTACATTGATGGTACGCGTAAAACTTTCTTCAAGCGAAATGAATGTTTCGGTGCGCTCGATCCCTTTGATCTTCTGCAGCTCGTCGTGCAGCACACGGCGAAGCGAGGTAATGTCCTTACAGATGATCTCCGCGAACATGCTGTAGCTGCCGGTAGTATAATTGAGCCTGACGATCTCCGGCATTTTGCGCAATTCTTTGGCTACTGAATCGTACAGGGAGCTTTTTTCGATGAAAATGCCGATAAAGGCGATCACGTCGTACCCGATCATTTTTAAATCTACGTGTAATCTCGTACCTTTAACTATCCCCAGCTCCTGCAGTTTTTTCATGCGCACGTGGATGGTGCCTCCTGAAACAAAGAGTTTCTTTCCAAGGTCCGCATAGGAGATTTCAGCGTTAGACATCATCTCGCTGATGATCTGTAGGTCCAGTTTGTCAATATTCAAATTGTGGCTCATTTTGACAAATTGTTTTTGATTGTTTTAAACTTACATGCAAATATTTAAAAAATATCGAAATTTCCAAAATTTCTATTAAAATATTTGCAAAAAATACCCTCTCTCTTTAGATTTGCATCATAATCGTTGAAACGACCATTCCATTCCGGGTGGTACGCCGCTTGAAAGAAGCCGGCCAGCCAGGAGGAATTCCAACTTTGTGGGGTGATGGAATTGGCAGACATGCCCTCTCGTCTCGGGGGTGAGGACAACGGGATAAACGTAGCGTAATGGGTTGACCACTAATCTTATTTGTGCTATGGCTAACTGCCTCGTGTAGGTTCGAATCCTACTCCTACAGCAAAAAAAGCGTATAAGTTTGATACTTGTACGCTTTTTTTTTGCCCATCCCGCAAAAAACCCTGCTATTGCGCCGTCAGCCTCATTTTCCTTACTTTTGCCCCCTCATGGGACATAAAAAACTAATCCGATTCGCCGAGATAGAGACCTTCCCCAACGTGCTGATCTACCCGAAGGACATGCAGGGCGCCTGGGCGGGGCATTTTGGCAATACTCATCCGCTTACCCTGGAGCTGGCCTGCGGCAAGGGCGATTATACCCTGGGCCTGGCAAGGCTGTTCCCCGGGCAGAACTTTATGGGGGTGGACCTCAAAGGCAACCGCATCTGGAAAGGCGCAAAAACCGCCCTGGACGAAAAGCTCGCCAACGTGGCCTTCCTGCGCACGCAGATAGAGGCGCTCACCGATTATTTCGCCCCCGGCGAGGTAAAAGATATCTGGATCACCTTCCCCGACCCCTTCCTGCGGCAGCCCGAGGCGAAAAAACGGCTCACGCACCCGCGTTTTCTCGCCATGTACCAGCAGCTGCTGGCGCCGGGAGGCACCATCAACCTGAAAACGGACTCGAAGGAGCTGTACGATTTCACCCGCATGGTGATCGCCAGAACGGGCAGCGAAAAGCTGGAAGACATCCCCGACGTGTACGCGCAGGCCGACATTTCGCCGCTGCTGCGCATACGGACCTATTACGAGGGCATGCACCTGGCCGACGGCAGAACCATCCGGTTCCTTAAATTTGCATTGCCCGCGCAACCGATAGACTGGAAGGCGGTAATACTGGACACGGATGAAGAAGCCGCTGGAAGAGCATATTGATTTTTATTACAACGCGCAGGGGTACGTGGTGCTCACGGAAAAATATCATCGCGAGCGGGGTTATTGTTGCGGAAACGGCTGCCTGCATTGTCCTTTTGATTATGAAAACGTCCCCGAAGACAAAAAAAGCTGCCTCCGCGCGGCCCGCAAAGCCCAAAAAGGAGCCTAATTTCCTGGACACGGTGTAC
>CBINIO010000171.1:0-8171 GCA_966250725.1 uncultured Chitinophaga sp. | reverse complement strand
GTAGGCATTCTTACCTAGTTTATATTTTCTGCTTGTTTACAATCACATCCAAATAGCCCATTGTGAGAATTTGGGAGGGCAAAGGTATCACTTTCTAGTTATAAACCAAAATTGTGATCGGAAAAATTAGAAAAAAGCGGGATTAGCCCTCATTTTCCATCAGCAACGTTCCCGCGATCTGCTCCCACTCCGCTTCCAGGCTGCCGCGAAACACCGCTTTCCCCGCGCGGGCGTACCAGTAGGCCGCATTGCCCTGGTCGCCTTCCTTGCGGTGAAGATAGGCATGCACCCATGACCCTGCCCGGGAATGATCTTCCTGGGCGATGTCGTGGCTGCGGTCCCAATCTCCCCTTCCGTCCCACCAAAGCGCCAGCAATGCAGGCGAAACACCGGCGGGCGGCACCTGGCCGTCCAGGGAAGTTTTGAAAGCGGCTATCGTCATAAGGGCGCAAAGATACAACGTTGCAGGCATCCTGGCAAGGCCGCTGACCGGATTAAGATCCATGGAAGTGAAAATATCTCACAATGGGGGATACAGGCGGGCTGGTCGCAGTCTGCAGGCGGTCTCCCGGAGAGTGATAGGAAGTTAACAGGCGGTAAAAAAGAGGCGGATCTGCGGCGAAACGGCCAAGGTAGTGCGGAAAAGGTGAGGACAAGGCGGAGATGACGTGGACTTGATCCAGTCGTGATACTGTTAATATTTCATTATACGCGTCGGTTATGCAGGCTTGCGAGGCCATAAAGGAAAAGGGCCCACAATGGGACCCCTTCCTTTATAATATCTGTAAATCATTACACATGAAAATTCCACCCGCGGGTATCTTCCGCTTTGCCCGTGCGGATCGCGTCCAGGCGGCTGATCAGCTCGGCGCCTGCCTTGTATTGTTTCGTATCGAGTTTGATCTTATGGTCCTTATAGTCGAGCTGCTCTACGTAAGCCACGCTGGAAGCGGTGCCGGTGCCGAACACTTCGCGCAGGGTGCCGTCCTGGTAAGCCGCCACCACCTCTTCGATGGAAACCGGTCTTTCCTCCAGCTCAAGCCCCATATCCGACAAAATATCCATCACGCTGGCGCGGGTAACGCCCGCCAGGATGGTGCCGTTGGTGAGATCGGGCGTCAGCGCGCGGTTGCCGATGATCACGAACACGTTCATGGTGCCGCATTCCTGCAGCCATTTAAATTCCTGCCCGTCCACCCATAATATCTGGTCGTAACCCTGCTTGCGGGCCTGCATGGTGGGGTACATCGCGCCGCCGTAATTGCCCGCGGCCTTTGCGTAACCCACGCCGCCGGGAAACGCGCGGATATATTTGTCCTGCACCAGCAGGTGGATGGGTTTATTAAAATACGGCCCGGAAGGACTGTTGATGATCACGAACTTGTATGTGTCCGAAGGGCGTACACCGATAAACTCGTCCGCGGCGATCATAAATGGGCGCAGGTACAGCGAGCAGCCTTCGTTGGAAGGCACCCATTGCCTGTCAAGATCGATCAGCATGGCCATGCCGCCGATAAAGAGCCATTCCGGCACTTCGGGCATGCCCATTCTTTCGGCGCTTTTATTAAACCGCGCGTAGTTGTCGTGCGGGCGGAAGATCATCGGCTGACCTTCCTGGTCGTTATACGCTTTGATGCCTTCAAAGATCGCCTGCCCGTAGTGCCAGGCGGCGTTGGAAGGGCTTATGCTCAGGTGCTGGAAAGGCAGGATCTCTGCGTTTTTCCATTCCTTGCCGTCAAAATCCGCCACCAGCATATGGTCGGCGTACTTTTTACCAAAAACCAGGTTGTTAAAATCCACTTCAGCCAGGCGGCTTTTTGTCGTTTTGGTGACCTTGATTCTTCTTTTCGCCTCGTCCATTACTGTAGATTTAGCGGTGGTATGCTCAACTGCCATCATGGTTTATCAGTTTAATCTCAATATTTTTACACTTTCCGGGATTGATGCCTGGAAGACGGAACCGTTCCACCGAACGATCTGCAAATAAAAGTTATTTCCCCGAGAAGGGGCCATCACATTAAACCTGAATAAGATATTATGAGCCTTGAACAATTGCAGCTGGACCCGTATCTTTTGGCGCAAATGTACAACCAGCCTATCATCCCGGAGGCGCAGCCCGCGGCCCCGGCGGTGGAGAAAGCCGTGCCCAAAGTGAAATATTTAGGCGAAAATCAAAAAAACATCCTGCTGCTGATACAAAATGAAAGCGAAGCATACTTAAACGAGGAATTATTCAATCTCCTCACCAATATTTTGAATGCTTGCAAACTCGGAATGCAGGATGTTGCATTGGTGAACACTGCAACTTATCCAGGTATCACGCTCGCGGATTACAAATCGGCGATCCCCGTGCGCCAGTGCATCATTTTCGCGGTACCGCCCGCCGGTATTGGGCTTCCGCCGGTGCAAACCTACCAGCTGGAAACGCACGAACAGCTCCCCGTGCTGTATTCCGACGCCCTGCAACTGATTGCAACCGACAAGGCGCTCAAAGGCCGCCTCTGGATGGGACTGAAACAATTATTCGGCATTTAATCGTTAACATGACATTCGTATTCGCCACCAACAACCACAACAAGGTAAAAGAGATCCGCTCCCTGCTCGGCAGCGAGTTCTCCATCATCACCCTGCAGGAAGCGGGCATCGACATAGACATTCCCGAGCCGCACGACACGCTCGAAGCCAATGCACGGGAAAAATCCACCGTTATTTTTAACATGACCGGCAAAAATTCCTTTTCCGAAGACACCGGGCTGGAGATCGACGCGCTGAACGGCGAGCCCGGCGTATTGTCCGCGCGGTATGCCGGCGATCAAAAAAGCGCCGCCGACAATATCGAAAAGGTATTGCGGCTGATGAAAGATAAACCCGGCCGCAGCGCCCGTTTCCGCACCGTCATTTCGCTTATCCTCGACGGGCGCGAGCACCAGTTCGAGGGTGTGGCCGAAGGCGTTATCCTCCGGGATAAACAAGGTGGCGAAGGGTTTGGCTACGACCCCATCTTCCAGCCGGAAGGCAGCGGCAAAAGCTTTGCGGAAATGGAGCTGGCGGAAAAGAACCGGTACAGCCATCGTGCAAAGGCTTTTAAAAAACTGATCACCTTTTTACAGGAGCGGCATGGCAAGAGTTAAGATCGATATGCCGGATACTTTCGGTTTCAACACCAGCATCGCCGTGCGCATTACGGACATCAATTACGGCGGGCACCTGGGCAACGACGCCATCGTGTCCGTTCTGCACGAATCGAGGATGCGGTACCTCGCTTCCCTGGGCTGCACTGAGCTGGAGTTTTTCGGCGTGGCGCTGATCATGAGCGACCTGGCGGTAACGTATAAGGGGGAAGGTTTTTATGGCGACACGCTTCGCGTGGAAGTAGCGGCCGGTGAATTGAGCAGCGTGGGTTTCGACCTGTATTACCGCCTCGGCACCGAACGCGAGGGCAAATCCATCGTAGTGGCGGAAGCCAAGACCGGCATGGTATGTTTCGATTACGGCGCCCGCAAAGTGGCGCGCCTGCCCGAAGTTTTCAAACAACAAATCAGCAATACAACAGCATGAACGATATCACACAGATCATTACCCACCGCCGCACGGTAAAACCGACCGGCATGAACGGCAAAAAGGTGGACGACGCAACGGTTAAGGAATTATTGCAGCTGGCGGACTGGGCGCCTACGCACGGTCTCACCGAGCCCTGGTATTTCGTGGTGTACAGCGGGGAAAAAGTGCGGGAATTCTGCGCCGAGCACGCGGAGCTGTACAAAACCTACACGCCGCAGGCGCAATTCATTTTAGGCAATTATGAAAAGCTGAAAACACAGGGCGACCTTGCCAGCCACGTGATCGCCATTTGTATGAAACGCGGCGCCAATCCCAAGATCCCGGAGATCGAAGAGATCGCGGCGGTGGCCTGCGCGGTGGAAAACATCTGGCTGGCGGCCACGGCCAAACAGCTGGCGGCGTACTGGGGCACTGGCGGCATGACGTATCACCCGGCCATGCAGGACCACCTCGGCCTGCGTGACGAAGACAAAGTGCTGGGCTTTATGTACCTCGGTTATACGGACGAGGCCCCACGCACCGGCAGGCGCGTGAAGCCTCTTGAAGATAAAGTGAAGTGGATGTAATTATTTTATTGCAGCTGGTACGTTCTCGCCAGATCATGGAAAGAGCGTACCTGCTCTTCTTCCCATTGCCTGTCTTTCCCCGTTTCCTGCGCCATGATGGCCGCTACTTCCGGCGCGATGCGCAGGGCTTCTTCCGAATCCAGGAACAGCGCGCGCGTTCTGCGCGCCAGCACGTCTTCCACGGTATGCGCCATTTCGGTGCGCACCGCCCACAATACCTGCGCCTTTACGATACCGAGCGAATCGCTTAGCACCTCTTTCGCGCCGGGCAGGCTTTTTACCGCGGGCGCATCGGAACCGTAATAATATAAGGGGTCCCGCTCGTCCAGCTTTTGTTCGGAGCCGTGTACGGGGAGGTGGCGGGTCACCGATCGGGTGGGCGTCCATTGTTTTACTTTCTCCAGCCTGTCCACCACGTCTTCGCCCATTTTGCGGTAGGTGGTCCATTTGCCGCCGAGGATGGTCACCAGCCCGGTGGCGGACACCATGATCTTATGGTTGCGGGATATTTCTTTCGTTTTTTCGCTTTTTTCCGGTTTGGCGAGGGGGCGCAGGCCGGCCCATACGCTTTTCACGTCTTTACGGGTAGGTGTTTTCTCCAGGTATTGCGCCGCCGTTTCGAGGATAAAACGGATCTCTTTTTCCATCGCTACGGGGTCGAGGCTGATCTCGTTCACCGGGTTGTCGGTAGTGCCCACTACGATCTTGTTATGCCAGGGCACGGCGAACAATACGCGGCCGTCGCTGGTCTTGGGGATCATCAGCGCATGATCGCCCGGCAGGAAGCTGTGGTCCAGCACGAGGTGCACGCCCTGGCTGGCGACGATCTTGCGTTTGATGGTGGGATCGTCCATTTCGAGGATATCGTCTACGAACACGCCGGTGGCGTTGATGATGCCTTTTGTGTGAACGGTATACCGGCCGCCGGTTTCGGTGTCTTCCACGGAAACGAGGCCCAGCTGGCCGTTGCCGTTCTTTTTCAGACCGGTCACTTTCATATAGTTCAGCGCCGTACCGCCTTTATCGTAAATGGTCTGCATGAGGTTCACCGCCAGGCGGGCATCGTCGAACTGCCCGTCGTGGTACAGGATGCCGGCGGTCAGGTGATCTTCTTTCAGGCCCGGAAGTTTTTCGATGGTCTTTTTGCGGGAAAGATGCACGGAGCTGCCGAGGCTGAGGCGCCCGGCCATCCAGTCGTACACTTTGAGGCCCACGGTATAAAAAATGCCGTCCCACCAGCTATAGGCGGGAATTACAAACGAAAGGTTCTTGGCGAGGTGTTTGGCGTTCTGCAGCAGCAGCCCGCGTTCGATGCTGGCTTCCCTGACGAGGGCCACATCGCCCTGGGCCAGGTAACGGACGCCGCCGTGGAGTAGCTTGGTTGCTTTACTGGACGTGGATTTCGCGAAGTCGGATTGTTCGAGCAGCAGTGTTTTGTATCCCCGGGTCGTAGCTTCCAGCGCGGCACCCAGCCCTGTGGCCCCTCCTCCTATCACTACTACGTCCCACTCCTCGTTTTCGATCCTGGACAATTGTTCTGTACGGTTCATTTTCTCGTTGTGTTCAAAGGCATTATTATACAATATACATCGCAATCCGATACTGACAATTTTACCCGAAAGTGCGGAAGGTTCGGGAGAAATTGGTGTTACAGCTCATAGTTCCTGTGTATTAAAAGGTTATGAAAATAACATCGGATGGTAGTATTGGGTGGTAAGTTATAACATTATGACGGAATCTGAAAGTAATTTAAACATTTTTCGAAAAAATCGAAAGAATGTGAAAGAAAACAAAAGGCGAAAGGGGGTTTTCCCTTCCGCCTTTTAATGATTTAATAATATATATGCCTGGGCCGTGTATCTATGCCGAGGGCCGCAGCAAGCTGGCCGGGCAATCTCCTGTAAACTACAGATCCCAATTCTTCACCCGCGCGATGGCCTTTTGCCATTTCTCCCGCAGTTTGCGGTCCGCGGGGATTTCGGGGCTGAATATCCGGGCGATGGTATATTGGTCCTGTATTTCCTCCAATGTCCAGAAGCCGGTGGCAAGACCGGCGAGATAGGCCGCTCCCGTGGCGCTGGCGGGCATTACTTTTGGCCGCATCACGGGGTATTGCAGGATGTCGGTCTGCATCTGCATAAAAAAGTCGTAAGTCGCGGAAGTACCGTCCACACGCAGTTCGGTGATCGCCCGGCCGCTGTCTTTCTCCATTGCGTCCAGCGCATCGGCGATGCCGAGGGCCACGCCCTCCAGCGCGGCGCGCGCAATATGCCCGCTGGACGTGCCCCGCGTGATACCGATGATCATGCCGCGCGCGTACGGGTCCCAATGCGGGGTGCCCAGGCCGGATAAGGAAGGCACGAACAGCACCCCGCCGTTGTCCGGCTCGGTTTGCGCCAGCGCTTCCACTTCGGCGGTGGACTCTATCAGTCCCAGCCCGTCCCTGATCCAGCGGAACACCGAGCTGCCGCCGAACACGCTGCCTTCCAGCGCATAGGTCACGTTCTCCCCTATACGCCAGGCGATGGTGGTGAGCAGGTGATGGTCGGAAGCAATGGGCTTCGTACCGGTATTCATCAGCGCAAAACAGCCGCTTCCGTAGGTATTCTTTACCATGCCCGGTTCCAGGCACATCTGCCCGAACAGCGCCGCCTGCTGGTCGCCCGCCACCCCAGCGATGGGAATGCCTGCTTCCAGTATGCCGGGCGCGGTGTGCGCGATCACTTCGCTGTTGCTGCAAATGGCGGGCAGCAGCTGATGCGGGATATTGAAAAGCCGCAGCAGCTCCTGGTCCCACTCCAGCGTGTGGATGTTGAACAGCATGGTGCGCGAGGCGTTGGTGACATCGCTAACATGCGTTTTCCCGGAAGTGAGCTTCCATATCAGCCAGGCGTCGATGGTGCCGAAAGCAAGACGGCCCTGCTCCGCGCGGATGCGCGCGTCGGGCGCATGATCGAGTATCCAGGATATTTTGCTGGCGGAAAAATACGCGTCGAGGATAAGGCCTGTCTTTTGCTGCACGAGGCCGGAGAATCCCTGGTAGCGGAATTCGTCCACCAGCTTGCTCGTGCGCCTGTCCTGCCAGGGAATGGCGTTGTACACGGGCTCGCCGGTGCCGCGGTCCCATATCACGGTGGTTTCGCGCTGGTTGGCTATGCCGATGCCCGCGATCTCCGAAGCGGCGATCCCCGCGGTGGCCACCAGCTCTTCCATTACGGACCGCATCGTGTACCATATCTCGTTAGGGTCCACTTCTATCCAGCCGGGCTCGGGATAATATTTTTCGTATTCCTTCTGCAGCTGCTTCACCACCTGGCCCTGCCGGTTGAACAGCACGGCGCCTGCGGCGCTGGACCCCAGGTCGAGGGAGAGTATGTATTTTTTGTCGCTGTTCATTACTCTTTGTTTAAACATCCTTCAGGTCGGTGATCGCCTGCATCAGTTCGCCGAGATACCGGTACATGGTTTCGAGGTACTCGTTGCCCTGACCGGTGAGCTTGTAATATTTGCGCGGCACGCCTTCGTCCATTTCCACCCACCGGCTGTCCACCAGCTTTTCTTTTTTCAGGCGGCTGAGCAAGGGGTAAATGGTGCCTTCGGCAATGTCCATATCAGCCAGCTTCTTGATCTCGCTGATCAGCTCATAACCGTACCGTTCCTTCTTTTGCAGCAGGAGCATAATGATGTATTCGAACAGTCCTTTTTTGATCTGGGATTGCCACCTGGTGATGAAATAGGCGTTTTGCTTATTCTCCATAAGGATCGGGTACGTGATGAGACTATTAAAAATAAGCAATAATCGATTATGCCAGCAGGTGCGGCCTTTCGCGGTATACCTTCCAGATCAGCTCCCCGAAGATCGTGTTGGCCCAGGCGAACCATGAGCGGGTGAACTGCGCGGGATCGTCCTTGTGGAACGACTCATGCATCAGCCCCGTGCCCGCGTGGGTGCGCAGGAGGGTCGAGAGGATGTCGCGGCGCTCCTCGTCGGTGCGCGCGGTCAGCCCCTGCACGGCGAGGGCGATGGGCCAGATGGTGTCGGCC
>CBINIO010000170.1:0-8177 GCA_966250725.1 uncultured Chitinophaga sp. | reverse complement strand
CTGGATTCGCTGCAGGTGCAAATGCGTACCATACAGCTCGATTCCGTGCGTACTTCCGGAACCGGCAAAGGTCTCATCGGCCGTTACGCCGATCCGCTTTTCGGGGAATTTGTATCCGGCACCACCTTTCGCCTCGGCCTTCCTTCCGAAACCGATCCCGGGCTGCGCGCCATTTACGATTCGGTGGAACTGGTCATTCAGCCGGACGGGCATTATTACGGCGACACGCTTCCGCCGCAGCGTTTCCAGGTATTCCAGCTCCTCCGCCCGCTCGTGCTGCCCGAAGATTACACCGCACTATACAGTCACCAGCAATTCCCCGTGGCCGCCACGCCGCTCGCCGATGTAACGCAGCGCATCCGGCCCGCTTCCGGCAATGCCGTGCATCTTAGAATGGACCAGCAGTTCGGGGAAGCGCTGTTCGAAAAGGTGCGGAACAGATCGGACGAAGTGACGAACGAAGATTACTGGCGCGATCATTTCAAAGGGCTCAGCATCCGCGGCGTGAACAACTCCGCCGTGTTCCGGCTGAACATGAGCGATTCTTCCGTGATCATGCGCATTCATTATCATATCGTGAAAGAAACGGTGGAAGAAAAAACGATCGACTTCCGCATGAACCTGTCCGAACTGCAATTCAATTCTTTCCGGTACGACCGGAGCGGCACGCCCCTCGCGGGTTTGCAGCCGGGAACGGACGGCATTGCCGGCGAAGCGGCGGGCAACCGCGTTTTTATACAGCCGCTCACCGGCGCCCTGGCAAGGATCGATTTCCCGACGATCTCCGCATTGAGGGAGCTTGGCCGTTACGGCCGCATCATGCAGGCTGAGCTGGTGGTGAAGCCGGACAACGGCACGCTGAAAGATCACCCGATAATGCCGCGGCTCACGCTGATGATCGCCGATAAAAAGAACGCGGTGGCGCAGGGCGATACCATCAGCAATGCGAACGGCGTGCTGTACGGCGATCTGCGGGCGGATAAACTTTATCCCGAGAACAACCAGTACTCCTGGGACGTAACGGAATACTGCCGCGCGATGATGACGGCGGACGGCTACACTTACCGCGGCCTGCTGCTGGCGCCGCCTTTCAGCGAATTTCACACACAGCTCAACCGGCTGGTAACGGGCGACGGCGGCAATAAAAGCTACCGCGCGCAATTAAAAATCTATTATCTCTTATACGAATGACGCGAACCTACACGATCGGTTGCTGTATGATGCTGCTGGCCATGCAGGCGCAGGCGCAGAAAGGCGTCAATTCCCTGTATTCCGCTTACGGCATCGGCGACCTTGAAGAAAAAGATTACAGCCGCAATTTCGCCACCGGCAGCGCTGGCATCGCACGGTCGTCCGGCAGTTTCCTGAACGAGCTGAACCCCGCTTCGTACGGCCGCATACCGATGGAGACCTTCTTTTTTGAAGCCTCCGTGGCCGCCAAAAGCATCCGGTACAACAGCTCCGAGATCAGCCAGCCCGCGGGCGACATTTCATTCAAACGTTTTGCATTGGGCTTTAAGGTGAACAAACGATGGGGGCTCAGCTTCGGGCTGACGCCGTACAGCCGCACGGATTTCAAGCTGCTGAACGATACGCACATGGCAGGCACCGGCGCGGAAATACAGAACGCCGTGGAGGGCACCGGCGGCATTACCCGGCTGTATTTTTCAAACGGCCTCAAGCTCACAAAGAATTTTTATGCCGGCTTGTCGTCCGCGCTGCTTTTCGGCCCGGTGACGGTCACGGACAGTCTTGGCAATGACGAGATCCGTTCGGAAAAACGTTCGTTCTATCACGGCTTCAATTTTACGGCGGGTCTGCAATATACCGGCAGAACGGGTGACTGGAACATCGGCGCAGGCGCTACTTACCGCTGGCAAACGCGGCTTGGCAGCGAAGTGGAAATGGCGATCCGCGATGCGGGCGATAATATATTGTACGACGGCGGAGACAGCAAAGGGAGTTATTACCTTCCGCCGCAGATCGGCTTCGGCCTGTCCGCCGGCAACGAACATCTCACGCTGCTGGCCGATTACCGCAGGCAGCAATGGGAAGGCATCAACAATCATACGACAACGGATTTCAGGTATGTGAATTCACAGCGTTTTGCGGGCGGGATGGAGTATTCCTTCTATAAATATTATTTCGATAAACGCATCGAGCATTTGTCTATCCAGGCGGGTTTGAGCTATCATACCGGTTACATACAGGTAAAGGGGGAAAAGATAAAAGACTTCGGATTGTCGGTTGGCGCATCAATGCCGAGCAGGACGGGGCATTTGCGGTATTATCTTGGATTGGAAGGCGGACAGCGGGGGACATCGTCCAGCGGGCTTATTACTGAAAATTATCTGAATGTGGTGCTGCATTTGGGGTTGAAGGACAACTGGTTCTTCAAACGCAAAGAATTATAACAAAACCCGGCGGGTAAAAGGAATCCTGTATCAGCAACCTTTATACGGCGTTGACCCCAAAAACGGGGTTCTTTTGCCCGCCGGTGTTTTTTAAGGCAGCGTTCTTCGTTTCTCTGCGATCGTTTCCACAAGCGTTTTCCGCTTGCCTGCCATCACAGTGGTCCATTGCCGCAGGCATTCCCGGCCGTTACGCTCCGGATGTACCTGTTTCACTTGTCAGCAATTCCCGGAACCACTTCCCCGACGCCTTCACCGTCCGCGCCTGCGTGGCATGGTCCACATGCACCAGCCCGAAACGCGCGTTGTACCCTTCCGCCCATTCAAAATTATCGGTGAGCGTCCATGCGAAATACCCGCTAACGGGAACGCCCATACGTTTTGCCTGCAGCACGCCTTCGAGGTATTCCCGGAAATACGCGGTGCGGCCGCTGTCGTCCACCGCGCCGTTCACCAGCGCGTCCCTGAACGCCGCGCCGCTCTCCGTCACAATGATCTCTTTTACTCCTTCGTATGCAGCAAACTGCCGGAGGATGCTGTACATGCCCGCCCCGCTGATCTCCCACCCCAGCGCGGTTTGCGGCGCCCTGCGCTGCGCGGGCTTTACCTCCGAAGCACGGATGTAGGGCATCAGCGCATTGTGACGGATCACCAGCGGGAAATAATTCTGTATGCCGATAAAATCAAAATCAAAAGGCAGCTTCTCCCAGTCGCGCCACAACGCGTACCGCCTGCCGATTCGTTTCAGCAGCGGGAATACGTCCGCCGGGTAACCGAGGCCCAGCGCAGGTTCTATAAACAGGCGGTTAAACAGGGCATCCGCCCGCTGCGCGGCAAGATGATCCTGATCGTTATCCGTATAGGGAATGATCTGCGAACAGGAGAACGTGGTGCCGATGCGCGCACCGGTTATTTCAGCGCGCAGCGCCCTTCCTCCCCCCGCCTGCGCCAGCGCCGTATGGTGCACGGCGGAAAAAAAATAGCTGAGCCCGAACTTTCCCGGCGCATGCACGCCCAGCATATATCCCAGCGAGGTAAAGCCGAAGGGCTCGTTCAGCACGATCCAGTTTTTCACCTTATGACCATACGCCTTTGCGCAAACGCCCGCAAACTCTTCAAAAGCGAAAACGGTGCCGCGGTGGCACCAGCCGCCTTTTTGCTCGAGCGCCAGCGGCAGGTCCCAGTGATAAAGCGTTACATATGGCTCCATGCCCGCTTCGAGACAGGCGTCTATTACCCGGTGATAAAAATCGATGCCGGCCTGGTTTACCGCGCCCCTGCCATCCGGCATGATGCGCGGCCATGAGAGGGAAAAACGGAAGACGGAAAAACCGAGGGAACGGGCGAGGAGGATATCGTCCCGGTAACGGTGATAAAAATCGCAGGCGACGCGGGCATGCGAGCGGTCTTTGATCTTGCCTTTCCTGTCCTGGAAAGCGTCCCAGATGGAGGGGCCTTTGCCGTGAGCGTCGTGGGAACCTTCGTTTTGAAAAGCGGAGATCGCCACGCCCCATAGGAAACCCGGCCCGAAATCTTCTCGCGTGAAAGCCATGAGCGGCAAGTTACGGATTATGAGGTTTCCCGGGCCAGCCGGAAACAATTTAACAATTTAACAACCCGCTTTGTACATTTGTAACTGTATGATACGGAAATCTACCGGCCAGGCGATGGCCCTCGTTTTATTGCTGGCAGCCTGCAACCAGGCGCCGTCCCAACAGGAAGAACACGCCGTTCCGCAAGTGGTGGAACAGCTGAACCCGATGCGGCTGATACCGTCCGGGGAATTTGAAATGGGCGCGGACGACGATACCGGCCAGCCCGACGAGTACCCGAAACACGCGGTAAAGATCGACTCCTTCTGGATAGACGAACACGAAGTGACCAACGCGGAATTTGCCGCTTTCGTGGAAGCTACCGGTTATGTGACCACCGCCGAAAAACCGATCTCCAAAGAAGAGCTGATGGCCGCCATGCCCCCGGGTTCGCCGGAACCCGACAGCCTGGACCTTCTGCCCGGCTCCCTCGTATTCGTACCCACCACAACGGCCGTAGACCTCAACGACTGGAGCCAGTGGTGGAGTTTTGAACGCGGCGCCAGTTGGCGGCATCCCGAAGGCCCCGGCAGCGACATCAAAGGAAAGGAACGGCATCCCGTAGTGCATGTGAGCTGGGACGATGCGCAGGCATATGCAAAATGGGCCGGCAAAAGACTGCCCACGGAAGCCGAATGGGAATACGCCGCGCGCGGCGGACTGAAGAACCAGCCCTTCCCCTGGGGTTCCGAAACGCCGCAGATGAGCAAAGGCAGAACGAATATCTGGAACGGGCATTTCCCTTACGAAAACACGCAGGCAGATGGTTTTTACGGCACCGCCCCCGTCAAATCCTTTGCGGCCAATGGTTACAAGCTGTTCGACATGGCCGGCAACGTTTGGGAATGGACGGCCGACTGGTACGACATCGATTATTACAGCCGTGTAAAGCCCGGCACGCTCAATCCCGAGGGCTCCCGCACGCCCAACGACCCGGCGGACGATCCGCATAATGTAAAACGGGTGATCCGCGGCGGTTCTTTTATGTGCAGCGACGAATATTGCAGGGGTTATCGCGTATCCGCCAGGATGAAGACCACGCCAACTTCAGGTTTGTCCAACCTTGGGTTCCGGTGTGCGCGCAGCGCGAAGTAGGGAACTCACAACAGAGCAGTGGGCTTGCCGGCTTTCAAATCAACCGCACCGCGCGCAGCGAAACAGGGAACTCGCAACAGAAAAAAGGCCGGCAACGAACGGGTTGGCTTTCAAGTCGCAACCGCACCGCGCGCAGCGCGAAACAAACGGAAGCGTTGCGACCCGTATAAATTACAACGCCTCCAAAAGTATCCGGCTTTTGGAGGCGTTGTAGTTTGGGTTAACTTCATAAGTTTTTTATTGTTTCACCACCACGGAGCTCAATTCCGAATCGGCGAGCTTTATCCGCACCACGTACGAGCCTGCAGGGTAACGGCTCAGGTCTACCTGTCCCTTGTAACTCCCGGTAAAACCTTTCAGCGATTGACGGTACAGCGATCTGCCGTTCATGTCCTTTACTTCCAAAAAATTATCGCCGGCTTTCGGAACAGTGAAAGCAACGTTTACGATCCCTTTGGTGGGGTTGGGATAAATGGTATTGGTCGGGTGGTCGGCATCGGCTTTCGTCAGCAACGCCACGGCTTTCGTTTCGCGGAGCTTTTCCGTCAGCAGCGATGAATCGGGGCGGCTGCGTTTTGACGGATAACCTGTTACCACTACTTCCTCTTTGGAAGGCTGGCCCGCGTAACCTACCACTACAACGGATTCCATCGTTTTGGGCGTTTCTTCGACCTTTGGATGACCTACAACGGTCACTTCCTTGACACCCTTTGTTTTCCTGCCTGCTTTGGTGGTGATCAATATTACGCCGTCTCGGGCGGCATCGCCATAGATCGTGCGGGCCGATTTATCTTTCAGGACGGTAATGGATTCGATCGTGTTTGGATTAAGGGTTGCCAGCGGGCTGTTGAACTTGTCCGCGTACACTTCACCATCTATTACGATCAGCGGACGCACGCTGGAGTCAGCGAAGGGAAAGCTTCTGAAACGAATTTTAGAGGGATAGAAGAGTTTCTTCTGTGCCGGATGACCGGTGTCGGATGACCATTTCCTGATCCTAGCAGGATCGACGTCAACGCCAAGGTAGACGCGCCCGATATTGCGGGACATGCTAGTGGGATATCCCGTAAAGCTGCTACTGATTGCAGTCCCGGAAATGGACCGGACTGGAACGGTGCCTGCCTCACCGCTACCGGGGAGTATAATACCACTCACCTTGCCGGCGGTTGCAGGACGGCCTTCCAGCGTCGCGCTCTTGTTTTTCGATTCCGTAACTTTCCCTTCGATAGTCTTGTACTCGTCTTCTTTCACCGATTTGCGCCATCCGACATCGACCGTTCCGGCGTTAACCGGCCGTTTTTCCTCCACACGCACGGTACTGGCGGGTTTTGCGGGCGTCGTAGTGTCCCCGGGCTGTATTTCCAGCACGTCCCTCACCTCGCTCACCACATGGTTCACCACCGTACCGGCTTTTGTATAGTTCAGGGATAAAAGGGCGCCGCACACAACGCCTGCAAGCACTCCATAGCGGTAGAGGTGCAGGCGCGATGATCTTGTTTTGTTCATCATCCTGATGCGGTTTTTTAAATGCGAGAAATTAAAGTTGTTCGCCAGGCCCACCGCGTACTGCGCGGTGCTTACCTTCACGAGGCTGTACTGGTACGCCGTGGCGTTCACGCCGGATCGCAGGATCTTGCGGTCGGTGATGAACTCCAGGTTTTCCTTCACGGCCGTCTTCATCAGCCAGGCGCCGGGGTTGAACCAGTAGAACACGTTGTTCACTTCGCTCATCATCACGTCGGCAGAATGCCACTGGCTCACATGCACCTTTTCGTGCAGCACGATGGCTTCCAGCTCTTCAGGCGTATGCATTTCCGGGTTCACATAAATGTTCCTGAAAAACGAAAAGGGATTGATCTTGCTGTCCATCTTGCGCACGTCGTGCTGCTGCACTTTCACAGGCTCCGTTTTCCAATGCAGCACGAGCAGCGATACCAGCTGTATCAGCAGCCGCAGCCCCATTACGATCACGCCGGTCCAGAATACCCATTCCAGCAGCGTCCATACGGAAAACAGCTCGGGCTGCGCGGCCTGCTGCAAAGCGCCGAAATCTGGCACGTACTGCACCACCTGCGCGGCAATGGTTTCGTTGCGGGTGAAAAAATCGTTCACGTCCACCAATGGGAACAACGAGGAGAACACGATGCCCGTGATGAGAAAAACGCGGTTGAGCGTGTAGAACGTGAGCCTGCGCAGGCCCAGCCGGTAAGCGAGATAAAACAGGCAAAGCGCGATGTTGGCTTTTATCAGGTATATGAACAATGCGGTCATACCGTAGATTTATAGGTTCGTCATTACTTTTTCCCGATCATGTTGATGATCTCCTGCAGTTCTTCGGGACTGATCTTTTTGTCCTTCGCGAAAAAAGTGACCAGCTCTTTATAGGAGTTCTCGAAATAATCTTTCACAAAGCCGCTCATGAATTTTTTCTTGTACTCGCCTTCGTTGATGGACGGCGTGTATTCGTACACGTTACCGATCTTTCTTGCTTCCACATAGCCTTTTTTCTCGAGGTTCTTGATGGTGGAGGCCAGCGTGGTATAAGGAGGCGCAGGCGCGGCGTGCGCTTCGAGGAAGTCTTTCACAAACCCGCTGCCTACTTTCCAGATGGCCTGCATGGCAGCTTCTTCCTGTTTGGTCAATTTTTCCATGATGTATATGGTTTGAATTATTTACGGTTTATAATCAAGCGGCAACATTTCCGCGAGCTTCTCCCATCCCCAGTACTGCTCACAGATCACGTCCATCGGCGCTTCCAGGTTGCCGTTACGGTCCAGCCTCACTTCGGGCGCCAGCAGCTTCAGCACCGAGACCTGCGGGCCTCTCACCGCGCCCGGCGGCCGCATCGCGGTCACGTACAGCCTGTCTTCCTTTTCTTTTTTATAGGTCACGTACAACAGGTCCCTGAAATTTATCACATAGCCGTTGCCTGCTTTGTAAAAAATGCTGTCGTAAGGCAAACGCGCGGTGTACAGGTAATTGACGTATTTGGAGAACATTTCCGGCCGCTGCATTTTCGCTTCTCCCGTTTCCAGCCCCGGCACCGGCTCCACAAAATCCCGTTTCCTTTCCTTCCGCA
>CBINIO010000169.1:0-8208 GCA_966250725.1 uncultured Chitinophaga sp. | reverse complement strand
GGTTCTATGTTGACTGCCGACCGGAAAAACGCTTCTTCTTCACCAATTTTCCACACTCCCAGCTTCGTGGCGGGGTCGATTTGTATCGTTCGTATTAAAGCCATAAATTCGCCGCTATTAAACGCGAATTTAATCGGAAATACCCAACTGGCCTAAACCTAAACTAACCACATCATGATCTTGTCTGACAAAAGGATCTTAGAGGAAATTGATAAGGGCACTATCGTGATCAGCCCTTATGATCGCAAATACCTGGGCACCAATTCCTACGATGTGCACCTGGGGAAGTACCTCGCCACGTATGCGGACCGGGTGCTGGATGCCCGCAAGCATAACGAGATCCTGCATTTCGAGATCCCGGAGGAAGGTTTTGTGCTGCAGCCGAACACTTTATATCTTGGTGTAACGCATGAGTATACGGAAACCCACGCACATGTGCCGTTCCTGGAAGGCAAGAGCAGCACGGGCAGGCTGGGGATCGACATCCATGCCACGGCGGGCAAGGGCGACGTTGGTTTCTGCAATACCTGGACGCTGGAGATCTCCTGCGCCCAGCCCGTGCGGATATACGCGGGCATGCCGATCGGCCAGCTGATCTATTTCGCGGTGGAAGGCGATATCGAGACTTTCTACAACAAAAAAGGCAATGCTAAATATAACGGCCGGACGGTGCGGCCGGTGGAGAGCATGATGTGGAAGAATGAGTTTTGAGAGCGTTGCGGTCTATCGGTCACCCCTTTTTCCGGCGTGCGTCTATACGGCCAAACACTTCTTCCATCGGCACACTTTTTCCCCCGCTGCGTTTTGCTTTGTCGTATAGACGGATATCTTCCAGCTTCTCCAGTATTTTTTCAAAAGTTTTGACGGGCAGCAGTACGGATATTCTTCTACCGGAACTGCCTGTTACGAATTGTACTTTCATAAGCGGGCCTTTAACAATTCAAATCCGTTTTCATTCAATCCAGACAATCGGGCGGCCGCCCGTCAGTTCGACGGGAAGTCCCCATTTTTTAATGTCGTTTTTCGCCGCTTCGGCTTTTTTTACGAAGTATTCGTGGTTGCTGTAATCCCGCATCGTTTTAGAAACCCTTATTTTTTGCGGCAGCAGATCACGTTTATCTTTTTTGATTAATCCCGTAAACATAATATGAACTTATCTTTTAAAGTAAAATCATCAGCTATTTTCTTATTGCCAGAAATGCCTCATAATTGACACCCCGTTCAAACTTCACCCACTTTCTATTCAATTGGCCATACACTTCAAATAAAGGCTCTATTGCTGAAAAATGTGCGTTGATCCCCATCTGATAGAGCCTTGTTTTCGCGGGAGTACTACCTTTTGCATACACCAGCAGCTTTCCAAGGACTTCAGTAAACGCCAGCAGCGTCGACGCTACCGTAGCAAGTATTTTATCCCTGTCGCTATTATTTGAGGTAGCGGCATAATCAACACCGCTTCCTGCTTCATCCCAATCTCCAAAACCCAGGTTCATCACCGGCTGACCATCAGGTAAAGTCGCTAACGGCGTGTAGTTTACGACTTTTTTGATCAAGCCTCTGGGCCCCTGGCTTAAAAACATAAAACTCTTATAGTCCTCATCCGCGAGGTATTCGTATTTCTCTAAATTCATTCTGCTCGCTTTGGGCTGCCAAACAATACCGGCAATTTAAACCCATTCCCCATTCATTCCAAACAACCGAGAAACTCTCCGAAACACGAACATTCCCAAACAAAATCATTCCAGCGCCCCGTAGGCCAGTATCCTGAACTTCCGCACAAATTCGCCGTACCAGGCGTAAGGGCTCACATTCGTAAACACGAGCATGATCAGCCCCTCTTTTTTATCGATCGGATGCTCGGAGCAATACGCCCCGCCCCAGGTGAGCGATCCCGGCGTGGCCTGGTCGCCGTAACGCGTGCCTTCCGTGATGATCTGGAAACCGAGGCCGAACTTGTCGTTGCGGTCCCACACAAAATTATCGCCGATCTGGTTGCGGCCCATCAGATCCACCGTTTTCCGCGAAAGCAGGCGCACATTGTTGTAGCTGCCGCCGTTGAGGATCAGCTGGCATATTTTCGCGTAATCCGCCGCGGTGCATACCAGTCCCGCTCCGCCGAGGTACAGCGTCTGTTTCCCCGCCACCGGAAAAGTGCGGTTGCTGATGCTCGTGCTGAGCGCGATCGGGTCGTTCATCGTGCGTTTGGAATATAGCTCCACGAGGCGGACGGCTTTGGAAGGGGGCAAATAGAAATAACAATCGTTCATCCCCAGCGGCCTGAAAATGCGCTCGGTGAAAAATTCGCTGAGGTTGCGGCCGGAGATCACCTCCACTACCCTGCCCAGGATGTCCGTATTATAACCATAGGTGAATTGTTCGCCGGGCTCATGCACCAGTGGACGCCGCGCCACCTGCCGGATCAGCGTATCGAGCGTAAGCCCGTCCAGGTCGCTGAGCGCGCCGGACGGCACTTTGTGCGTCGGGTGCTGGTAGGGAATGCCCGCGGTATGCGACAGCAAATGCCGGATGGTGACGGCCTTTTTCGCCTTATGCGTGACGATCTTCCCGCTGGCCTTGTCCACGCTGTCCAGCACCTGCATATCGCTGAACTCGGACAGGAATTTGGAAACCGGATCGTCGAGGAACAGCTTTCCTTCCTCGTACAACATCAGCACGGCGATAGTGGTCACCAGCTTGGTCTGCGACGCAATGCGGAAAAAATTGTCCGTGCGCGCGGGTATCTTCTTTTCGATATTGGCATAACCATAGGCCTTATTATGCACGATCTTCCCGTTATGGGCGATGAACGTCACGGCGTTGGGCGCATATCCTTTGGCGACCGCGTCGTTAAAAAAGCTGTCTATCCGTGCGAGCCTCGCGGCCGAAAAGCCCGCCTCCGCCGCGTTCGCGGCCGGTGTAAGCCGCTGCTGCGCCATACAGGGCAGCGCTAACAGGGCGGCAACAAAAAGGAATGCTGTTTTCATAAACGTGTTTGTTACCGAAATATAGAAAGTTATTGCGCATAAAAAAAGGACAGCCCGCCGCCAGACTGTCCTTCCTTCCCGGAATATCGTATATGCGTTACTGCAAAAGTCCGTCCATCAGCTGGTTGAACTCTTTCTTGAACGTTTCGTAATGCTCGCCCGTACCGGGACCGTTAAAGCCGGTATGCACTTTTTTCACTTTACCCGATCTGTCCAGGAAAATGGTCGTGGGGAAACCTTTCAGCGCGGTGAGCTGCGGCAGCGTTTTTTCCGCCTTTTCCGGGTCGGACGGCGTTACGCCGGTGATCAGCACGGGATACGTAACGTTGAAACGTTTGATAAAGCTCTGCACGGCTTTTTTTGATTTCTCAAAATCGGGCGTGCGCTCGTAACAAAGCATGATGATCTCCACGCCGCGGTCTTTGTTCTGCCGGTACCATTCGCTGAGATAAGCGGTCTCGTCCATACAATTGGGGCACCAGGAGCCGGAGATCTGCACGATCACGGCCTTGTTTTTGAAACGTTCGTCTTTGATGGATACCTGCCGCCCGTTCACGTCGGGGAAGGTAAAATCCAGCGTGGCGCCGGTTTCTTTGACCGTCGCGATGGTGGAGGCATCCTGCAGCCTGGCGCTGCTGTCTTTTTTCGCGGAGAACTTTTCCCTTCCGGAAATGCCCGCAAAAAAATCGCCGCTGCTGATGGTGGAATCGTTTTCCACTTTCGCGGTGAACAGGTAAGCGTGCGAGCCGTCGAAGGTGGAAAGTTTCAGCGTATCGCCGTCCATCACGCCCTGCAGAAAACGGTAATCGCCGGTGGTGGTGAGAAAAGTGCCGGTAACGGCGTTGCCGCTCTGCCGGAACTCGCCGATGGCGAAGCTGCTGTCCGTACCGTCGGGCGCGGTAAAATAGGTAGGCCAGCGGCCGGATACATCGTGTTTGGCGGCATTGGCCACGGCAAAACGTTCGGCCACGCCGGGCACGGCTTTAAAAGCGATGCGCGAATCCCTGTCCGCCAGGTGACGTACCCACCAACCTTGCAGACTGCCGTCCGGCTGCAGGGCCGTTTTGAATTCGGAGTCGAAAAAGGGCATACGGATGAACACGGAATCGCCTTCCTGCCGTATATCGTCCACCAGCATGCGTTCCCCGGCGTTGATGATGTGCAGCGACTTTTTACCGGCGCTGTCGCTCAGCTCGAAGTTGAATACGATATCCCCGCCGTCTTCGCGCAGCAGGTGCGCCTGCCAGGGGCCGGTAACCAGCGTGCTCTTTTTGTTGGCGCCGCATGCGGACAGGCCGATCATGGCGACGATCATTAATTTTTTCATACTATACATAATTCCTTGCGCCAAAAAGCAGGCTGCCGATACGCACAAGCGTGCTGCCTTCTTCGAGCGCGATGATATAATCACCGCTCATGCCGGTGGATAATTCTTTGAAATGGTCTTTCCCCGCGAAATATTTTTCACGAACGGCGTCATGCAAAGCTTTAAGCCCCGCAAATTCCCGGCGCACCTGTGCCTGATCGCCGGTATTGCTCGCCATGCCCATCAGTCCGCAGATGCGTACGCCGGCCAGGCTGCCCGCTTCGCCGAGCAGATGGAACAATTCGTTCTCGCTGAGGCCGAACTTGGTTTCTTCGGCCGCGATATGCACCTGCAGCAGGCAATCGATCACGCGGTCATGTTTGAGCGCCTGCCTGCTGATCTCGGCGAGCAGCTTCAGGCTGTCCACCCCGTGTATCATGCTCACGAACGGCGCGATGTATTTCACCTTGTTGGATTGCAGGTGGCCGATAAAATGCCATTGTATGTCCTGCGGAAGCTGGCCGGCCTTTTCCGTCAGCTCCTGCACGTAATTCTCCCCGAATATGCGCTGGCCTTCGGCGTAAAGGTCCCGGATATCCGCTGCGGGCTTCATTTTTGAAACGGCTACGAGCCGGGCGTTGAAGGGCTGTAACTGTTGCAACACCTGGCGGTAGCTCTGAAAATTCACTGCCATATTCCTGCAAAAATAGCGGACTTCTGTCATTTAAAACGCGGCGGAAAATGGAAAAGCCCCATAAATCGGCCCTGATTGCTGCAAAATATTCAACAATACCGGGGAATTGCTTGTTACCGTTAAATTCTGCGGGGCCTATTTTTTTACATCCTCATTTTAAAATAGGTTTGTACACGCCAAACGATCTTATCAAAACAAAATTTTACATGGAATTTCAATTAACGGAAGAACACCTGATGATACAAAAAGCGGCGAGGGACTTTGCCGTGAACGAATTATTGCCGGGCGTAATTGAAAGGGACGAACAGCAGAAGTTTCCGGCGGAACAGGTCAAAAAGCTGGGCGAGCTGGGCTTTCTCGGCATGATGACGGACCCGCAATACGGCGGCTCCGGGCTGGACACGGTATCGTACGTGCTCGCCATGGAAGAAATATCCAAGATAGACGCATCCGCTTCCGTAGTGATGAGCGTGAACAACTCGCTGGTTTGCTGGGGGCTTGAAACCTTCGGCACCGAAGCGCAAAAACAAAAGTACCTCGTGCCCCTCGCCAAAGGCGAAGTGATCGGCGCTTTCCTCCTCAGCGAGCCGGAAGCCGGCTCCGACGCCACGTCGCAGCGCACCCTCGGGGAAGACAAAGGCGATCATTACCTCGTGAACGGCACCAAGAACTGGATCACCAACGGCAACTCCGCCAGTATATATATCGTGATGGTGCAAACGCATGCCGAAAAAGGCAGCAAAGGCATCAACGCGCTGATCATCGAAAAAGACACGCCGGGCATCACGATCGGCGCAAAGGAAAACAAGCTGGGCATCCGCGGCAGCGATACGCACAGCGTGATGTTCCAGGACGTGAAGGTGCCGAAGGAAAACCGCATCGGCGAGGACGGGTTCGGGTTCAAATTCGCCATGAAAACGCTCGGCGGCGGCCGCATCGGCATCGCATCGCAGGCGCTGGGCATTGCCAGCGGCGCATACGAGCTGGCGCTGAAATATTCGAAAACGAGAAAAGCGTTCGGGAAAGAGATCGCGCAGCACCAGGCCATACAGTTCAAATTAGCCGACATGGCCACCCGCATTGAAGCGGCCCGGCTGCTTTGCCTGCGGGCGGCATGGGAAAAAGACAACCACCTGGATTATACCCTCAGCGGCTCCATGGCGAAAGTGTTCGCTTCCGAAACCGCCATGTGGGTCACCACCGAGGCCGTGCAAATTCACGGCGGGTACGGGTATGTAAAAGAATATCACGTGGAGCGCCTCATGCGCGACGCGAAGATCACACAGATATACGAAGGCACGTCCGAAGTACAGCGGATCGTGATCAGCCGCAGCATACTGGGATAATACAAGTACCTTTGCGTTAGCGGTCACACACCAAAACAACGTATGAAAAACATCAAGATCATCGAGGTTAAATCCGAGATCGGCGCAGGCACACGCGGCGCCAGCCTGGGAGTGGACGCCATCAAGATCGCCGCGCTCGATTTTATGAGCAACTTCTTCGTGCACTTCCCCACCGAAGAGATCGAAACAGAGAACAAGCTGCTTTTTGAACCGATAGAATCCCCCTATGCCAAACGCATCAAAGGCACCCTCGCGCTGTACGAGCGCATCAGCAAAAGCGTTTGCGACACGGTCAGGCAAAACTGGTTCCCCGTGGTGCTGTCCGGCGACCACAGCACCGCCGGCGCTACCATCGCCGGCCTGAAGATGGCCCGGCCCAAAGCCAAGCTGGGCGTGATATGGATAGACGCGCATTCCGATCTTCATACCCCCTTCACCACGCCTTCAGGCAACATGCACGGCATGCCGCTGGCTATCTCCATCGCGGAAGACAATGAGGACAATAAAGTGCACGAGCTGGACGACAACACGCTGCGCATGTGGAACGAGCTGAAAAACCTCGGGAAGATATCGCCGAAGGTATTGCCGGAAGACATCGTGTTCATTTCCCTGCGGGATTATGAGAAGGAAGAGGACCACCTCATAAAAAAATACGGCATGAAGGTGTTCACCACCAATGAAGTGCGCCGCAAAGGCCCCGAAGCCATCGCGCGTTCGGTGTTCCGTTATCTCAGCGATTGCGAGTATATCTATGTGTCGTTTGACGTGGACAGTCTTGACGCGTCCATCTCGCGCGGCACGGGCACGCCCGTGAGCAACGGTTTGCGGGAAAGGGAAGCAGAAGACCTGATCTCCAAGTTCATGCAGCACCGCAAGATCTGCTGCTTCGAGATCACGGAGGTGAACCCCACGCTCGACCGGGAGAACTTAATGGCGGAGATCGCTTTTAATATTTTGCAGCGGAGCGTGAATGTGCTGATGATGAACTAGGGCCGTAATCATTCATGGGCCGGCCAATGCCGGCGTGGCACGCAAACAGGTAATCTATCATGAGCTGTCGAACCCGCGGCAGCTGCCCTGCAGCATCTGCATGAGCATGCTGCGATGCAGCAAGCTAGATCTTATAATAATCCATCAACCACCCGATCACCTCACTATAACTCCGTATCCCGTGCTTCTGCCGGTTGGCCTTGAGATACTGGTCGTACAGCACGGCGGAATAATCGTCGATGGGCCCTTCGTACTGTTCGTAAAAACGGATGAGCAGCCGCACATCGTCCCGCACGCCGGGCGATGTTTTTTCCCATAACAGCCTCGCCAGGTAAGGATTCCGGCGGCCCAGCCTGCGGATGCTGTACAGCAGCATCTCGAAATTCGCGGCATACCGGAACCGGCTGTCCTTCATCCGGCTGGCGGTAAGATAACCCACGAAATTCGCGTCTTCCTCCGGCGCAAAACCAAGCTGGTGCGCTATTTCATGACAGGTCACAAAAGGCAGCTGGAAATGCGGCACCGTCATGTTCACCTGCGCCTCGTTCGTAAAAGGGTTCAGGTAACCGGTAACCCCGATATAATTCAGGTAATTCCCAAAGAGAGAAGGTTTTACGGACGTATGCCGGTATGGCGGTATGGGCGCGGACCCGGCCAGCTCGTTGAACCCGCGGGCCGCCATGCCGGTCAGCTCGCTGCGCGAAAGCGGCTGCTCGTCCATCGCGGCGCGGTCGCGGTTGGCGAGCTTCACGAGCGTGTCCGTGAGCAGGTAGAGATCGGCGGTAGTATATTCTTTCGGTTCAAAACCCAGCTCCGCCACCATGGTCGTGCGGCGGTAATGCCCGCCCCAGAGCAGCAGGAAAAGAAAGTAGAGCCAGAGCAGCGACG
>CBINIO010000168.1:0-8278 GCA_966250725.1 uncultured Chitinophaga sp. | reverse complement strand
GAATGTTTACGGAAGGCAAAGAACGGAATACCTGCACCTGCTGTCCTGCTTCACTTACGACATAGAGTTTTCTTTAAAAAACATACAATGGCCATCAAAAAAGAAAATCGTCCTAAATCAAATTTTAGCAGCATCACCATCAGCCTCGCTTCACCGGATACCATCCTGGAGCGTTCTTATGGCGAGGTGCTGAAACCCGAAACCATCAACTACCGTACTTACAAGCCGGAGCGTGATGGTTTGTTCTGCGAAAGGATATTCGGCCCTGTAAAGGACTACGAATGCTATTGCGGAAAATATAAGCGTATCCGTTATAAAGGCATTGTGTGCGACCGCTGTGGTGTTGAAGTTACCGAGAAGAAAGTGCGCCGCGAAAGAATGGGCCACATTCGGCTGGTAGTGCCTGTTGTACATATCTGGTATTTCAAATCATTACCCAATAAAATCGGTTACCTGCTCGGTATGAGCTCCAAAAAACTGGAAACGATCGTGTACTACGAAAGGTACGTGATCATCCAGAGCGGGGTGAAACAGGAGAAAGGACTGAACTACGGCGATCTGCTCACGGAAGAAGAGTACCTGGACATCCTGGATACGCTTCCGAAAGACAACCAGATGCTGCCCGACGAAGACCCGAACAAATTCATCGCCAAAATGGGCGCTGAAGCGGTGGAAATGATGCTGGCGCGGATCGACCTCGACGGCCTTTCCTACCAGCTGCGCAACCAGGCGGCTACCGAAACTTCCCAGCAGCGTAAAGCGGAAGCGCTGAAACGCCTCAGCGTTGTGGAAGCTTTCCGCGATGCCAACGGCCGTGTCGACAACCGTCCCGAATGGATGGTGATGCAATACATCCCCGTAGTGCCGCCCGAACTGCGCCCGCTCGTTCCCCTGGACGGCGGCCGTTTCGCGTCTTCCGACCTCAACGACCTCTACCGCCGCGTGATCATCCGCAACAACCGTCTCAAACGCCTGATCGAGATCAAGGCGCCCGAGGTGATCCTGCGTAACGAAAAACGTATGCTGCAGGAAGCCGTGGATTCCCTGTTCGACAACTCCAGGAAATCCAACGCGGTGAAAGCGGAAGGCGGCCGTGCGCTGAAATCGCTCTCCGATGTGCTGAAAGGCAAACAGGGCCGTTTCCGTCAGAACCTGCTCGGTAAACGTGTGGACTACTCCGGCCGTTCCGTTATCGTGGTAGGGCCCGAACTGAAGCTGCACGAATGCGGCCTGCCGAAAGACATGGCTGCGGAGCTGTTCAAACCGTTCATCATCCGCAAGCTCATCGAAAGAGGCATCGTAAAAACAGTAAAATCAGCTAAAAAGCTCGTAGATAGAAAAGAAGCGGTGGTTTGGGACATCCTGGAAAATGTACTGAAAGGTCACCCCGTGATGCTCAACCGCGCCCCGACGCTGCACCGTCTCTCCATCCAGGCATTCCAGCCGAAGCTGGTGGAAGGTAAAGCGATCCAGCTGCACCCGCTCGTGTACTCCGCGTTCAACGCCGACTTTGACGGTGACCAGATGGCCGTGCACGTTCCTTTGAGCAACGCCGCCATCCTGGAAGCGCAGCTGCTGATGCTTTCTTCCCACAACATTCTCAACCCGCAGAACGGTACGCCGATCACCCTGCCTTCACAGGACATGGTACTCGGTCTCTACTACATTTCCAAGGGTAAGAAAACCGTTGGCGACGAGATCGTAAAAGGCGAAGGCAAAGCCTTCTACTCTGCGGAAGAAGTGCTTATCGCGCATAACGAAGGCCGTGTGGACCTTCACGCGCACATCAAGGTGAAAGCCGACGTGCGCCAGGCCGACGGCACGCTGCAGCGCAAGCTGATAGACACTACCGTGGGCCGCGTGATCTTCAACCAGTACGTTCCCAAAGAAGCAGGTTATGTAAACGCCCTGCTGACCAAGAAATCGCTGCGCGAGATCATCGGCGACATCATTAAAGCGACCGACATTCCGAAAACCGCGAAATTCCTGGACGACATCAAGCAGCTTGGTTTCCGTACAGCATTCCGCGGCGGTCTGTCCTTCAATATCAACGACCTGATCATCCCCGACGCCAAACAGCTCATGATCGACGGAGCCGCCGGCGAAGTGGACGAGGTGTGGGACAACTACAACATGGGTCTGATCACCAACAACGAACGTTACAACCAGATCATCGACATCTGGAGCCGCGTGGACACGAAAGTGACCGAAACGCTGATCCGCGAGCTGGCTACGGACAAACAAGGTTTCAACTCAGTATACATGATGCTTGATTCCGGCGCCCGTGGTTCCAAACAGCAGATCAAGCAGCTGGCTGGTTTGAGGGGATTGATGGCGAAACCGCGCAAAAGCGGTTCCACCGGTTCCGAGATCATCGAGAACCCGATCCTTTCCAACTTCAAGGACGGCCTGAACGTATTGGAATACTTCATCTCCACGCACGGTGCGCGTAAAGGTCTTGCGGATACGGCGCTCAAAACGGCGGATGCCGGTTACCTGACCCGCCGTCTCGTAGACGTTGCGCAGGACGTGGTGATCACCGAAGAAGATTGCGGTACCCTCCGCGGTATCGCCACACAGGCACTGAAAGACAACGAAGAAGTAGTAGAACCGCTGTACGACCGCATCCTGGGCCGTACTTCCCTGCACGACATCTTCAACCCGCAGAACGAAGAAGAGCTCTTTGTGGCCGCAGGTGAAGAGATCACGGAAGACATTGCCCGCAAGATCGAAGACAGCAGCATCGATATGGTAGAGATCCGCTCCGTGCTTACCTGCGAAAGCAGGAGAGGCGTGTGCGTGAAATGTTACGGCAAGAACCTGGCGACCGGGTACACTGCCCAGCGCGGCGACGCCGTAGGCATCATCGCGGCGCAGTCCATCGGCGAGCCCGGTACACAGCTTACACTGCGTACGTTCCACGTAGGTGGTGTGGCTGGTTCCGCTTCCGTAGAATCTACCCTCAACGCCAAGTTCGACGGTACCGTACAGTTCGACGGCCTGCGTACCACCACCTTCGAGAACAACGAAGGCGAAAAAGTACAGGTGGTTATCGGCCGTACCGGTGAGCTGAGGATCATGGACGTGAAGAACGACCGCCTGCTGATCACCAACAACGTGCCTTACGGCTCTACCCTGATGGTGAAAGACGGACAGAAAGTGACCAAAGGCGACGTGATCTGCTCATGGGACCCCTTCAACGCCGTGATCGTATCGGAGATCGCCGGTAAAGTACGCTTCGACAGCATCCTTGAAGGCATCACCTATCGCGAGGAAGCCGACGAACAAACCGGCCACCGCGAAAAAGTGGTGATCGAGACCAAGGACAAGAACAAGATCCCCTCGCTGATGGTGGACGGCAATAAGGAAGTGAAATCATACAACCTTCCCGTTGGCTCGCACATCATCGTGGAAGAAGGCGTTCCCGTAAAGGCCGGCCAGGTGATCGTGAAGATCCCGCGCGTGATCGGCAAGCTGAGGGACATCACCGGTGGTCTGCCCCGTGTTACCGAGCTGTTTGAAGCCCGTAACCCGAGCAACCCCGCCATCGTTTCCGAGATCGACGGCGTTGTGGCATTCGGTAATATCAAACGCGGCAACCGCGAGATCATCATCGAAAGCCGCGAAGGCCAGGTGAAAAAGTACCTCGTTCCGCTGACCCGCCACATCCTCGTACAGGACGGCGACTTCGTGAAAGCAGGTACCGCGCTCTCCGACGGTTCCATCACCCCGGCGGACATCCTTTCCATCAAAGGTCCGTTCGCCGTGCAGGAATACCTGGTGAACGAGATCCAGGAAGTATACCGCCTGCAGGGTGTGAAGCTGAACGATAAACACATCGAGGTGATCGTACGCCAGATGATGCGTAAAGTGACCATCGAAGATCCGGGAGATACCCGCTTCCTCGAAGGCGATACCACCGACAAATTCGAGTTCTTTGAAGAGAACGATCAGATCTTCGACAAGAAGGTAGTGACCGAAGCGGGCGATTCCGCCAATATGAAAGCCGGTCAGATCGTTACGCTCCGCCAGGTGCGCGAAGAGAACAGCATACTGCGCCGTGCGGACAAAAAGCTCGTGGAATACCGCGACGCCGAATCCGCAACGTCCAGCCCGCTGCTGCTGGGTATCACCAAGGCATCGCTGGGTACGCACAGCTGGATCTCCGCGGCGTCCTTCCAGGAAACCACCAAAGTACTGTCTTCCGCGGCCATCAACGGCAAAACGGACGACATGCTGGGCCTGAAAGAGAACGTGATCACGGGTCACCTGATCCCCGCCGGTACCGGTCTGAGAGAGTTCGAGAACATGATCGTAGGTTCGAAAGAAGAATACGACATCCTCGCATCTTCCAAGGAAGTGTTCCAGTTCGACGAAGAAGAATAGGTTTTTAAAACCTTACTGATAGTCCTGAAGCCGCGCCGTAAAAGCGCGGCTTCTTTTTTTACCGCATCAGGCGTTCGCCGGCAGCCGCCTTGGGCATTCAATTGCTTTTTCCACATGCGTTCGCGTGGCTTCTTTGCACAAGATGCATAACCCTGCAGAGGGCCCGATGAAGTAGCGGAACCGCTCCCGGTCATCTTCAAAAAACATTGTTACCAATTCATAAATTCTCCCGCTGCTATTTTGATTTATCCGCTCACCACCGTATTTTGTAACTTTATGTAACAAAAGTGAAAGCGGAAAGAAATAATCCGTAAGCTTGCGTAACTGGTACAAACGAAAAGAAAACAACATAACATGCGTTTACGTTATCGAATCATGATCCCGGCATTACTGGCAGCAGCCGCCGTGAACGGGCAGTCGCCCGCGCTCCACCTTGACAATTACACCATTCCCGTCGGTAAATCCGGCGCTGCGGTAGGCCACATCTACACGCCGCAGGGCGCGGCAAAAGGCGTGCAGCTGGCTGAAGATACCTCCGGCCTGTTCACCGTCAGCAGGAAAGGCGTGCTGCGGCTGAAGAAAAAAGCGAGCCTCGGCGTGGACGCCGCCATGCAATACGCCGTAACGCTGAAGACCGGCAACGAAAGCGAATCCTTCATCCTCGTAAAAGATGAATTTAACCGCAACAAAATAGTAGCGCACCGCGGCGCGTGGAAACACCATGAAGGCAGCCAGAACTCCATCACTTCATTCAGGGATGCCGTGCGCCTCGGCTGCGAAGGCTCCGAGTTCGACGTATGGCTGTCCAAAGACGGCATTCCAGTGCTGAGCCACGACCCGCACATCGGCGGCAAAACCATCGAAGAAACGCCCATCGCGGAGCTGACCTCCATCGAGCTGAAGAACGGCGATCATGTGCCTTTATTCGAAGATTATATCAAAGAAGGCATGAAGCAGAACAAGACCCGCCTGGTGCTGGAGCTGAAACCTTCCAAAACCGGCCGCAGCATACAGCTCGCGCAAACCTGCATGGACATGATCCGCAAGTACAAATGCGAAGCCTGGATGCTGTACATCAGCTTCGATTACGACATCTGCAAAAAAGTAGCGGAGATCGACCCGCATGCGAAAGTGGCGTACCTGGCCGGCGACAAATCGCCCGGGCAGCTGAAGGCCGACGGCATCTGGGGATTTGACTACAACCAGAAAGTGCTGGATAAAGATCCCGGCCTTTTTAAAGAGGCCCGCAAACATAACATTACGGTAAACCTCTGGACGGTGAACGATCCGGAGAAAATGGCCGCTTATCTCAAAGCAGGCGCAGACTTCCTGACAACCGACGAACCCGAGCAGGCGCTCGAGATATCAAAAAAATAATCGAAGGGAGGGTATTTGCCCTCCCTTTTCGCTTTCCCCCTTACCGGCTTCCAAACCCTTACCCACACTTTCTTTCCACGAAATTCATTTTAACGTTTTTTTATATCCCAAAAATGTTATTTTAGCCGCTCCAAGATTTTCTATTTCAAATTAAAGGGTTAAAATCTACCGATCAACATGTACACTCGTCAACTTTTTGTGAAAAATGGACTTCTCCTGGCGGCGATTGCCGGATTATTTACGGCATGCCAGCAGGGTAATAACAAGGCCGCTGCTAACAATGGCGCCGACTCATCGGCCAAGACCGCGGCTGCCGGCATGGGCGGCCAAAAGCTGGCATATGTAGATATTGACTCCCTGGAAGCGCACTACGATTATTTCAAAGAAAAGAAAGCAGAGCTCGACAAGAAAAAAGAAGGGGCACAGAACGATATCATGGGAAGGGAAAGAAAATTGCAGAACGAACTTTATGCGCTGCAGCAAAAAGCCCCCACCATGACGCAGCAGGAAGGCCAGGCGGCGGAAGCGAGCCTTCAGAAAAAAGCGCAGCAGCACGAACAATACAAACAGAACCTGATCGCGCAGCTGCAAACGCAGGAAGCGCAGTTCAACGAAGACCTGCAGAAAAGGCTGAACGAAACGATCCAGAAATTCAACGCGGACAAACGTTACGCTTTTATTTTCTCCTACAGGGAAGGCGCCAGCAATATCCTGTATAAAGACGAAGCGTACGATATCACCAAAGAGGTGATCGAGCAGTTGAACGCGGACGCGCCCAAGAAATAATATGCACGAAAAATATTACATTTAATCCCGGCAAAACGCCGGGATTTTTTTATCAACCATTCATCAACCTCTATGTCAAGCAACCAGGAAAACGCTTTTAAGCCAAGTCTTAGTCTGGTGGATGCCACCATGATCGTTGCCGGTTCCATGATCGGCTCCGGTATTTTTATCGTCTCCGCCGAAGTGGCCCGCTCCATGGGCTCCGCAGGCTGGATGATGGTGATGTGGGTGCTGGCCGGCGTGGTAACGCTCATTGCCGCGCTGAGCTACGGCGAGCTGTCAGGCATGTTCCCCAAAGCGGGCGGGCAGTACGTATACCTCCGCGAGGCGTACAATCCTTTTATCGCCTTCCTTTTCGGCTGGACGCAGTTCGGCGTGATACAAACGGGCACCATTGCCGCCGTGGCGATGGCTTTCGCCAAATATCTCGGGTACCTGGAGCCGGCTTTGGGAGAAAAGAGCATCCTCTTTTCCCTCGGAAGCGGTTTTTCCATCAACATGGCCCAGCTGGTGGCGATCGCGTCCATCTTCCTGCTTACTTATATTAACACGCGGGGCGTGAAGAACGGGAAGATCATCCAGACCGTGTTCACCTTCACCAAAATATTCTCCCTGTTCGGCCTCATCGTTTTCGGTTTCCTCATGGGCGCAAAGGCGGACATCTGGAACGCCAACTGGGCGGACGCATGGTCGTACTCCACCGTCAACATGAACGGCGAAGTGATCGCCAGCACTTTGGGCAGCATGGCTTTTTTCGGCGCCATCGCCGTATCCATGAAAGGCACTTTGTTTTCCAGCGACGCCTGGAACAACGTGACCTTCATCGCCGGCGAGATCAGGAACCCGCAGAAAAACATCGGCAGGGCCTTGTTCCTCGGCACCTTCATCGTGACCATCATCTACGTTTCCGCCAACCTCATGTACCTCGCCGTACTGCCCTTTAACGAGATCGCTTTTGCCGACCAGGACAGGGTAGGGGTGGCCGCCGCGGAAAACATTTTCGGCGCCGGCATCGGCGCATATACGATCGCGGTGATGATCATCATTTCCACCTTCGGCTGCAATAACGGCCTCATCCTTTCCGGGGCGAGAATTTATTACACCATGGCGAAAGACGGCCTGTTCTTCCGCAAAGTGGGCGAGCTGAACCGTTTTGAGGTGCCCGGCAACGGCCTCTGGATACAGGCCGTATGGGCCAGCCTGCTTTGCCTCAGCGGCAAATACGGCGACCTGCTGGCGATGGTGATCTTTGGCGTGCTGGTGTTCTATGTGATCACCATCCTCGGCATCTTCGTGCTGCGCAAAACCCGCCCCGACCTGCCCCGCAGCTACAAAGCCTTTGGCTACCCGGTGCTGCCCGCCATTTATGTTCTCGTGGCGCTGAGCCTGGCCGTGCTGCTGCTCATTTACGAGCCCTGGTACGCGATACCGGGACTGGGCATCATCCTGCTGGGCATTCCCCTTTATTTCCTCGCGAAAAAAGAGCTTACATAACCGTCCCTTGCGGGAAAAAACAGGCGCGTCGTTCCCACGGCGCGCTTTTTTTTGCGCCGCAACCCGCCGGTTTCCAGCAATTTAGATGTAGTAACACCTAATTTTTTATTCACTGCGGAATGATTACAGCCGTTTCGCGTAATTTCGGGTTAAGCCTGAAGACAAAAATTAAATGTTAATGCCAATTACCGATAGCTTAAGTCAACAGTGATAGCCCAACACCCGAAACAATACC
>CBINIO010000167.1:0-8302 GCA_966250725.1 uncultured Chitinophaga sp. | reverse complement strand
CAGAGCTGCTGTCCTGCCACTTATAATTCCTGCCCGCGCCCCGGGGCGTGAGCGTCAGCGTTTCTCCCACGCACAGCATGGAATCCATGCCCAGCGATACCCGCAGCGAATCCTGGAAGTCCACGCGGATGGTGTCCATCTCCACGCAGCGGCCGATCTGCACCCGCACGTAATAATAGCCGGAGCTGTCCACATGATAGGTGGCCTGGTCGGAACCGTCCTGCCAGAGATAATTACCCGTTCCGAAGTCCGCCGACAGTACGAGGAAGTCGCCGTAGCAGAGGGTGGTATCATTGCCGAGGTTTACCGGGCCGAGGCGGCTGTAACGCACGCCGATAGTGTCCAGCACATCGCAGATGCCGTTGATGGTCACGAATACGGAATAATCGCCGTTGCGGTTGACGTTGATCTGCGGCGCGGTGGAGCCGGTATTCCAGTCATAGGCGGTGCCTTCGGGCCGCGAAGCGTCGAGTATCACGGATTCGCCGGGACAAAGCAGCGTGTCGGGGCCGAGATTAAAAGGGTAGGGCGTACCGGCGAAAGTGATGGTCACCTGGTCGGTATAATCGCCGCAGCCCTCCACATGCGCCGTTACGGTATAGGTTTGGGTAACGCCGGTGGTGAGGATGGTGGGCGTGGTTTCGCCGGTGCTCCAGGTGTAGGTGGCGTTTTGCGCGGTGGCGTCGAGCGTCATCAGCTCGTCCGTGCACAGGGTGCGGTCGGGGCCGAGATCGAAATCGGGTATCGGCGAATAAAAAACGTTCACCGAATCGATCTCGCGGCAGCCGTTGATGGCTACGTGGTAAGTGGCCATTTCGGTAACGGTGAACGTATTGTCGTTGCCGGTGGATACCGTGTCTTCAAGATAATACCAGGTATAACCGGCGCCCGGTACGGCCGGCGCCGTCAGCACGGTGGTGGCGTTCTCGCAAAGCGTAAGGTTGGGCGGGCCCAGGTCGGCGTTCTGCCGCGGCACGATGGTGATGGTTTGCGTGGTGACGTCTTCCACGCCGCCGCGGTATGCTTTCAGGGTAACGGTATAAGTACCCGGCGCGGTGTAAAAGTGGTAGGCGCCTTCTATCAGGTCGGACGAATCTTCGTCCACGGCAGGCGGGCTCACGAAATACCATTTCACGGAATCGATGATCGTAATGTCGTCGGTGATCACAAAACTGACGCTATCGTTGAGGCAGGTGGTGCTGTAAGTAAAATTTGTAAGCAGGGGGCGTTGTTTTGCTACAGCGCAAACGGATGCTGTAAGCAGGAAAGTCAGGATAAGTGCCGGCAGCCTGGCTAGGTTTTTCATCGGAACCATGGTAGCACTAAATTAATGGAAATATTGATATGTAGAATGTTTTTAATCTTTTCTCCTGTACCTTCTCCATTTTTCCAGCACGCCGCTGAAATCCGCGGGCAGCTCGCTTTCAAAGAGCATCGGCTTGCGGGTACGCGGGTGGATGAAGCCCAGCGTTTGCGCGTGCAGAGCGTGCCGCGGCATGATCTCGAAGCAGTTGTCCACGAACTGTTTGTATTTGGCGAACACGGTGCCTTTTACGATGCGGTCGCCGCCGTAGGTATCGTCGTTGAAAAGCGGGTGGCCGATGTGCTGCATATGCACGCGTATCTGGTGCGTGCGGCCGGTTTCGAGGCGGCAGGCGATGAGGCTTACGTAATTGAAACGTTCCAGCACTTCGTAATGGGTGATGGCGTCCTTGCCGTGCTCGCCGTCCGGGTAGGCGGTCATGATCTTGCGAAGCCGCTGGTGGCGGCCTACATGGGCTTCCACGGTGCCGCCTTCCTCCTCAAAATCGCCCCATACGAGGGCTATATAACGGCGCTGTACGGTATGGTCGAAAAATTGTTTGGCGAGATCGCTCATCGCTTTTTCGGATTTGGCCACTACCAGCAGGCCGCTGGTATTCTTATCGATGCGGTGCACGAGCCCGAAACGCGGTATCTCCGGCTCCACGGCGGTTTCCTTGTCGTCGCTGAGATAATAGGCGAGGGCGTTCACGAGGGTGCCGGAATAGTTGCCGCAGCCGGGGTGCACCACCATGCCCGGCGGTTTGTTGATGATGAGCACGTCCTCGTCCTCATACACGATGTTCAGCGGGATATTTTCGGGCTTTACCTCGGTGGATTCGGGGTTTTTGGTGGAATACACGATCAGGCGGTCCAGCGGCCGCACCTTGTAGTTGGATTTCACGGGCTTGTCGTTCACCAGCACCATGCCCGCCTCGATGGACCGCTGCACTTTATTGCGCGTGGCCCCTTCGATACGGTTCTGGATGAACTTGTCGATACGCAGGGGCTCCTGGCCTTTGTCCACCACCAGGTTCACCCTTTCGTACATTTCCTCGCTCCCTTCGCCGTTTTCCAGCTCGTCTTCCAGCTCTTCGATCTGATCGGTCATCGGTAAAAATTTTTGCAAAGATAGCTTATAGTTATCTTTGCAGGATGAAACTGCGCGTTACAAAAAAATATCAGGCCGGATGAACCACCAGATAAAAGTGAGCGACCTCGGCACCATTCCCTACCAGGAGGCCTGGGACCTGCAGGAGCGGTTATTGCAGGAAAGCGTGGCCCTAAAAGCGGACCTCCGCAACGGCCTGGCCGCGCCCGGCGCCGTTGTGCAGCATCACCTGCTTTTCTGCGAGCATCCGCCCGTATATACCCTCGGCAAAAGCGGTCATCTCGAAAACCTGCTGGTGAACGACGAAACGCTGGCGCAGCAAGGCATCGGCTTTGTGCACACCAACCGCGGCGGCGACATTACGTTTCACGGCAAAGGGCAGATCGTGGGCTACCCCATCATCGACCTGGAGCAGTTTTTTACCGACATCGGCCGTTACCTCCGTTCGCTGGAAGAAGTGATCATCCGCACCCTGGCGGATTACGGGCTGAAAGGCGAACGCTCGAAAGGGGAAACCGGCGTTTGGCTGGAGCCCGACACGCCCGGCAAAGCGCGCAAGATATGCGCCATGGGCGTGCGCTGCAGCCGCTGGGTCACCATGCATGGGTTTGCCCTCAACGTCAATACCGACCTGGATTATTTCTCGAACATCATCGCCTGCGGTATTGCGGACAAGGCGGTAACCTCCCTGCAAAAAGAAACCGGGCGCGTCATCCCATTGGAGGAAGTACAGGCCCGGATATTATATCATTTCGCCGGCGTATTCGGCGCGGAAATGGTCACGAACGGTAATTGAGCGGGATATACAGGCTCCATTTCTCGAGCAGCTTCCCGTCCTCGTATATCTCGAAATTGAACCAGCCCGCGTGCATAAAAATGGCCTTTTCCAGTATCAGGAAAGGTTCCGCCACCTGCTCCACTTCAAACAGGAAAGCGCCGGTGGTCTCAAAGAATTTAATAGAATATTTTTTCTGCAATGCCTGCGGCAGCCGGATGTTCACATTCCCGTCCGCGGTGGTGTACACGTAATTGGAAGGCCTCCAGGGGACCACTTCGTTGGTGCCGGTGGCGTTGCTAGTATCGGCGCCAACGTCCTGCGCGCCGAGCCTGGTATTGGAGGCGATGCTACTGTCCTGCACTGCGAGCACTGTTTTGCTGTACATGTACCGGTTGTTCTTGAAGAGAATGAACAGGCGGTAGTAGTTTTTCCCCGGCAGCGGTTTGTTATCGAGGTAAGCGTTGCGCGTTTGCGTGGGATAGCTGGCGTAGCCGATGGTGGTGAAGTTCAGCACGCTGTCAAGCGACCGCTGTATGCCGATCTGCGCGGTGTTCGGGAAACCCGATATCCAGTCCAGCTGGATCTTGCCGGTCTTGATCAGTGCGGAAAAGTCGGGCAGCACCGGCGGTGTGGGCCCCGGCACGGCATTCTGCGCTTTGGCTATGGTGATGGTACCTATAAAAATCACGGTGGCGATAAGGCATCTAGCGGTCTGTTTCATACAGTACATCAAAAACGTCTTAAGTTGGCAAAAATAATGATCTGAAGGTCAAATATACGTTGCCACGCTTTAAAAGCATAGAACGCCGGGCTCGAAAGATTCATTGCCCTGCAGCCCGCCCGTGTGGATCAGCAGTACGCGGCTGCCAGCCGGGAAAAAATTCTGTCCGAGCAGCCGCCTGAACGCCAGCACCATTTTGCCGGTGTACACCCGGTCGGTGGGAATGCCGGTTTCCCTGAAAAAATCATTCATCATACCGATGAGCGCGGGCGTATGTTTCGCGTAACCGCCCTCGTGGTGGTCGTGCAGCAGCTGCCAGTGGGGGGAAGGCGTTTTCAGCAGGCTTTCCACTTCCCGCTCCAGCGAGAACGCGCCTTTCAGCGCCGATATGCCGGTGACGTGCTGGCCGGCGCCCGCGTTGATCAGTCCTGCGAGGGTGGTGCCCGTGCCCACCGGGCAAAGGATGTGGGTGAAAGGGGAAGTGTCCGCCAGCGCCAGGATATCTTCGCAACCCCTCGCGCCCTGCGCGTTATGACCGCCTTCCGGCACCACGTACGCATCGTGCAGCAGGTGCTGCATCAGCCGCGTCATTTCACCGCCGCTTTTCAGCTGCGCATACAGTTCGCGGCTCACATAATGCAGCTCCATGCCCAGCTCCGCCGCTTTTTGCAGCGTATGCCCGGGCCTGGAGGGTTTTTCGCCGCGTATCACGCCGATGCTGGAAAGGCCGTACAGCTTGCAGGCCGCCGCCGTAGCCACGATGTGGTTGGAATACGCGCCGCCGAACGTCAGGATGCGCGTATTGCCCGCGGCTTCCAGGTTGTATTTGAGCTTGAACCATTTGTTGCCCTGCACCAGCGGATGGATCGTGTCCAAACGCAACATGGCTGCCTGGATGTTGCCGGGCAGCCATGTGGTATGGAAGGGTTGTAATATGTCCTTAGTGGAAAAGTACATTCCGCAAGTTAATGCTTTGTTTGCCTTTAAGGCCAAAGCTCACCTGCAATTGCTGTTCACCGCCCGCATTGAAATATTGCACCCTGATCTTGTGATACCCTTTCACGAGCGGCGTCATACCGGTTTTTTCCGCGCTGGCATGCTCGCCGTCGTTGTCCACGATCACCTCGCCGTCTATCGCCAGTACGGAGCCGTCGTCGGACGTGGTTTTGAACTCGTACAGCCCCGTAACGTCTATCTTGATGTAGCCTTCGAAGCTCACGCCGTATTTCACGCGGTGGCTGAAGGGGCGGAGCGAGAAGTCGGGCACGGTGCCGCTGCTGTCGGGCGTTCCCGCGCCGGTCTGTTTCGCCACTACGAACGTTTTGCCGTATACGGCGAACTGTACGCCCTTGCGCGTGGGATTCACGTTCTTCGCGTGTTTGTATGGCTTGCGCGTGTAAGTGTTCGTATACACGGCGCTGCTGCGGCCTGAGGGCAGCACCACGATGTATTTTAATGTTACGGTCTTGTTCACCGCCGGCGACACCACGAACGGTTTGGTGTATAATTTGCCGCCGGGGGAAGGCTGCGTGCCGTCGAGCGTGTAATAGATCTTGCCGCCTGAAACGGGGCGCAGCGTAACCGTCTTCGCGCCGGACAGCACGAGGTTCTCCGCGCCCGCGGCTTCCGGTATGCGGAAGTTCACCCCGCGTTTGTCAAGATCTTTCAAGGCCCCTTCCAGCTTTTGCATAAAGGCCGCGTAGTTCTTTTTGGAAGCCGGGCTCCAGGCGATTTCCGCCAGCGCCAGCGCGCGGGGATAGGTGAAATAATCCACGCCTTTTTCATCGGCGATGTATTCCGTCCATACGTTGCCCTGTACGCCTTTGATGTATTTTTTTTCTTCCGCGGTCAGCGTGGAAGGATAAGGCTCGTAGCTGTAAACCTTTTCCAGCGGCAGGTATCCGCCGATGGCTAACGGTTCGGTGGGAAGGTTGGCTTGGTGGTAATCGAGATAGAGATAAGTGTTGGGCGTCATGATCACATCATGCTTTTGTTTGGCCGCCGCAATGCCGCCTTTCTCGCCGCGCCAGCTCATCACGGTGGCGTCGGGGGCAAGACCGCCTTCCAGTATTTCGTCCCAGCCGATGATCTTTTTGCCTTTGCTGTTGAGGAATTTTTCCATGCGCTGGATAAAATAGCTCTGCAGCTCATGTTCGTCCTTCAGGCCGAGCGCCTTCATGCGGGCCTGGCATTTGGGGCAGGTCTTCCACCGGTCCTTCGGGCATTCGTCCCCGCCGATATGCACGTACTGCCCGGGAAACAGCGGGATCACCTCGTTCAGCACGTCTTCGAGGAACGTGTACACGGAATCGTTGCCCGCGCAGTACACTTCCTTGTGAACGCCCCATTTGGTGGACACTTCGTACGGCCCGCCGGTGCAGCCCAGGTTGGGATACGCCGCCAGCGCGGCCTGTGCGTGGCCCGGCATTTCTATCTCGGGCACGATGGTCACGTAGCGGGAAGCCGCGTACTGCACCACGTCCTTTATTTCTTCCTGCGTATAATACCCGCCGTAAGGCTTGCCGTCGTATTTACCGTCGCGGTAAGGGCCCATCATGGTCTCTTTCCGTTGGGAGGCCACGCTTTGCAGCCGAGGGTATTTTTTGATCTCGATGCGCCAGCCCTGGTCTTCGGTGAGGTGCCAGTGAAAGCGGTTGAGCTTGTACTGCGCCATTACGTCGATGAACTTTTTGATGTAAGGCACGGGGAAAAAATGCCGGCCCACGTCGAGCATAAGACCGCGGTACGCGAAGCGCGGCTGGTCTTTGATGGTAACGGCGGGAACGTAGATGAGATGTTTCATTTGCCGAACCAGCTGCTGCAGCGTTTGCATGCCGTAGAACAAACCGGCGGCATGGCCCTGCAGCACGATCTTGTTGCGCGCGGCGGTGAGCTGGTAGCCTTCTGGCGGCAGCATTTCGTCGTCGGAAAAAATGAGCGTGGCGTTGCGGATGGTGCCTTTCTGGAGCCGGAGCCGGTAATTGGCTTCCAGGAAGTCGTTGAACAGTTCCGCGGCGCGTTCGGCGCTTTCGCTGTTGCTGAAATATTTCATGCGGGAACTGATCGCTACATGTCCTTCCGCCATCTGCACGGAGGCAGGTTCAGGGATAATGCCCAGCCGCGAGACCTTCGACTGCGCAAAGCAGGCGGTGGCGGCGAGCGTCACAAAAATAAATAGGAGCGTTTTTTTCATATGTAGATAAAGATAGTATGTACGTTTCCGTTAGCCGCCCAAACCGCCTTTGCCGCGGTAGAGCTTCACGGGTTTGTCCAGCTTCAGCTCCAGTACGGTCATATACTCATCCTGCACGTTGGCGGGCACAGTGATGTAAACGAGGCCCGGCACGGGGCTCCAGGAGATCTTGCCGACGATCTTGTGGCGGAGCTTCGTGCCGTTACCTACAACGGTGATGTCCTGTATCTTGTTGTCCAGCCCTTTTATCATGATGTCACCGGACACTTTGCCGGGAAGGAAAAGATAAAGGCTGGCGCTGTCTTTGCTAAGGGTGGTGGGCCCGTAGAAATGTCCCTGCGGGATGCCGCCCAGCGTGCCGAAGATCGCTTTTTCGTGCTTGTGGTTCCATTTGCCGAGCTCTTTCAGCACGTTCACCGCTTCGGGCGGGATGGTGCCGTCCGCTTTCGGGCCGATGTCCAGCAGCATATTGCCCCCGTTGCTGATGGCGTCCGCGAAAATGGTGATGATCTCGTAGGGCGTTTTCCAGTTGGTGTCCTGCGGCTGCCATCCCCAGTTGTTATTGATGGTCATGCACAGCTCCCACCAGTTAAAATGCGGGCGCTGCACGGGGAAGTTCTGCTCGGGCGTGTCGTAATCGCCGTAGCCGGTAAGCCTGCCGTTGATGATGGTGTTGGGATTGAAGTCCGTGAGCATCTTGCGCACTTTTACGGCCTGCCATTCTTCCGCGCTGTGTTCCCAGTCGCCGTCGAACCACCAGAGGTCGGGGTTGAATTTTTTCATGACCTCCGCCATCTGCCCCTGGTAAAACCGCTGGAACTTTGCCCAGCGCTGCGGCTGCTCGCTGATCTTGTAGCGGCTGCTGTCTTTCAGGAAGCCCGGATAATCGGGCGAGGTCCAGTCGAGCAGGCTGAAATAAGCGCCCGCTTTGATACCGTTCCTGCGCAGCGCGGCGAAAAACGGCGTGAGCACGTCCCGCTTTGCCGGCGTGCTTTTGGCGGTGCTGAGCCTGTTGAATTTTGTATCCCAGAGCGCGACGCCGTCGTGATGTTTGGTGGTGATCACGGCGTAACGCGCGCCGGAGGCCTTGATCAGGTCCGCCCATGCCTGCGGGTCGTATTTGTCCGCGGTAAAACCTTTGAGCTGGGCCATGTAATCCGCGTGGGAGATCTTTTTGTTATGAAAGCTCCAGCTTTC
>CBINIO010000166.1:0-8405 GCA_966250725.1 uncultured Chitinophaga sp. | reverse complement strand
CCCCCTACTCCATCTATCCCGGCGTGATCAGTCTTACGCCGCGCGCGGACCAGCTGACGGAAGAGACCCATAACGACTATTATCATGTTGCCAACGCTTACGGCGAATTCACCAAAAGCTACGGCAAGCACAACATCAAGTTCATGGCCGGTTACAACCAGGAGCTGAAACAGTACAAACGCATCACCGCGGTGCGCGGCGCGCTGCTTTCGGAAGACCTGAACGACGTGAACCTCGGCTCCGGCAGCTATACGCTTACCGGCGAACAGAGCGAATGGGCCCTGCTCGGCTTCTTCGGCCGCGCCAACTATGACTATAACGGCAAATACCTGCTGGAAGTGAACGGCCGTTACGACGGTACCACCCGCTTCCCGAAAGGCCAGCGTTTTGGTTTCTTCCCCTCCGTTTCCGCCGGCTGGAGGATCAGCGAGGAAAGTTTCTTCGAACCGCTGAAAAATGTTGTGAGCGACCTGAAATTCCGCGCCTCCTACGGCTCGCTCGGCAACCAGGTGACCGGCAGCGAGTATCCTTACATCCCGCTGCTGACCCGCGGTACGCTCAACTGGATCGTGGACGGTAAAAAACTCGAATACCTGACCGCGCCCGGCGCCATTTCCCCGAACCTGACCTGGGAAAAGAGCAGCTCGCAGAACTTCGGTATCGACGCCGGTTTTATGCAGAACAAGCTCAACGTGACCTTCGACTATTACATCCGCGATACGAAGGATATGCTCACCAAAGGCATTACGCTGCCCGAAGTGTTCGGCACCGCGGAACCGAAGGAAAACGCCGCAGACCTCCGCACCAAAGGCTTTGAGCTGAGCATCAGCTACAACGACCAGTTCGACGTAGCCGGCAAACCTTTCATCTGGAGCCTGGGCGCCAACCTGAGCGATTACAAATCGGTGATCACCAAATACGACAACCCGGGCTTCCGCCTGAACGATTATTATGTCGGGCAGGAATACGGCGCGATGTGGGGTTACCTTACCGACGGCTACTTCAACAGCGATGAAGAAGCGCTGTCATGGCAGTCCAAAGTAGACCAGTCCCTCGTCGGCTCCAGCATCAAAAGCGCGAACGGCGAATGGAAGAACCTGCATGCGGGCGACCTGAAGTTCAAGGATCTCGATTCCAACGGCATCATCAACCCGGGCCTGAACACGCTGGACGATCACGGCGACCTCGTTTACCTCGGCAACAACCAGATCCGTTTCCCTTACGGCTTTAACGGCAGCGCCAGCTGGAACAACTTCGACCTGTCCTTCTTCTTCCAGGGCATCGGTAAAAAGAACTGGTATCCCGGCGCGAACGCCGACAAATTCTGGGGCCCTTACAGCCGCCCGTACTATTCTTTTATCCCGGAAAATTTCCCCGACCTGATATGGACGCCTGAAAAAGGCCAGAGCAGCTACTTCCCGCGCCTCCGCGGTTATATCGCGCTGAACGGGAACAACCCGCTCACCAATGTGAACGACAAGTATATGCAGGACCTGGCTTATCTCCGCCTGAAGAACGTGACCCTCGGCTATTCCCTGCCGGATAACCTGCTCAGGCGCGTGAAGCTCACCCGCTGCCGCTTTTACATCAGCGGCGACAACCTGCTGACCTGGACCAAGCTGGAATCCGACTACATCGATCCGGAGCAGGCCGCCGCAGACGCCAACGGCCGCGTATATCCCTTCGGCAAAGTGTTCTCCGCAGGTCTTGACATTTCTTTCTAAACATTAAAAAGGATCAACATGAAAAAGCATATATCCATACTCGTACTTGCAGGCGCCAGCCTTTTAGCCGGCTGCAGCAAGTTCATGGACCGCCAGCCGCTGTCGCAGATCGCGCCCGACCAGTATTTCAAATCCGAAAAGGAGCTGGACTTCTATGTCAACTCCTTTTATTCCGCCTTTCCCAATGCGGAAGGCATTTATAACGAGGACGTCGACAACATCGTAAAAACCTCGCTGGGCGACAACCTCACGGGCCGGCGCCAGGTGCCCCTTACCGGCGGCAACTGGACCTGGAGCGAGCTGCGCAAGATCAATTTTTTCCTCGACAATTATAACAAAGTGCTGCCTGAGAACGTAGCGGCCAAACATGCCGGCGTCGCCAAATTTTTCAGGGCTTACTTTTATTTCGACAAAGTGCAGCGTTTTGGCGATGTGCCCTGGTATTCCCACACCGTGCTGCAAACGGACACCGCGGCGCTTACCAAGGCCAGGGACCCGCGCAACCTGGTGGTGGACTCTATCCTGGCGGACCTGGACTATGCCATTGCCCATATAGAGACCAAGGAGAAAAAAGATGTCAGTAAAATAACGAGAAACACCGCGCTTGCGTTCAAAACACGCGTGTGCCTGTTTGAAGGCACCTGGCGGAAATACCGCGGTCTTCCGGGCTGGGAAGACCTGCTTCAGCAGGCGGCCGATGCCGGGCAGACCATGATAACCGAAGGCGATTACACCATCTATAACGGCACCTCTCCCTCCAGCGCATACCTGGAGCTTTTCGCCGCCATCAACCCGAACAAGGACGAGATCATCCTTGCCAACCAGTACAGCAGCGAGCTGGCCGTGTACCATAACGTGAACTACTATACGATCACGTCGTCATACGGCAAACCCGGGCTGGACAAACAACTCGTGAACAGCTACCTGATGGCTGACGGCTCCCGTTTTACGGACATTCCCCGTTACGACACCATCACTTTCTTTCATGAAACAAGGAACCGCGATCCGCGCCTCGCGCAAACCATCCGCACGCCGGGCTATTCCCGCATCGGGGCCAATAACCCCGTGGCGCCGGACTTCGGTGCAAGCGTGACCGGTTACCAGCTGGTGAAATTCGTGGGCGATATGTCTTACGATTCCTACAACCGCTCCATCAACTCCATGCCCATTTTCCGCTACGCGGAAGTGCTGCTGAACTTTGCCGAAGCCAAAGCGGAGCTGGGCACGCTCACGCAGGAAGATCTCAATAATTCCATCGGGGAACTGCGCAAACGCGTAGGCATGCCCATGCTGGACCTTGCCGCCGCCAACGCCAGCCCCGACCCTTTCATGGCCGCACAATACCCTGACGTAGCCGGCGCCAACAAAGGCGTGATACTTGAGATCCGCAGGGAAAGAAGGATCGAGCTGGTGATGGAAAGCTACCGCTGGAACGACCTCATGCGCTGGAAATCCGGCCAGAGCCTCACCCGCCAGTTCAAAGGCATGTACTTCCCCGGTGTAGGCCAGTACGACCTTGACGCCAACGGCACCATCGACGTTCATATTTACGAGGGTACAAAACCCAGCCCTGCCGTTAAAGGCGTGCAGTACTTCAAGCTGAACGCTGAAATGTACCTTGAGAACGGCACTTCCGGCAATGTAATGATCAACAAGGACGTCGAAAAAACGTTCGACGAAGAGAAGGATTACCTCCAGCCCATTCCCATCCAGGAAAGACAGCTGAACAGGAACCTGACGCAGAACCCGAAATGGATCGACGGATTGTAAGGTTTTATATGTCCAATACGAAAAGGCCGCACCCGTAAAAAGGTGCGGCTTTTCATTTTTTGTAATTGCGTGTATCGTTATTATCTCACCCTTACCGGGTCCGCCGGTTTGGGCACGGGCTCGTAAGAATTTGTTTTCAGCTCTTCCAGCAATACCTGCACGCCTTTTTCCAGCTGCGGGTCGCGGCCGGCAATTACATCGGCGGGCGTTTGCTCCACTTCCACGTCAGCGGGCGTACCATAGTTCTCGATGATCCAGTTGCCCTTGGTGTCGTAGATGCCAAAGCTCGGCGAGGTCACAAAACCGCCGTCTATCAGCGAAGGATAGCCGCTGATGCCGACGAGTATCCCCATCGTACGTTTGCCGATGAGCTTGCCGAGCTTTTTCTGCGAGAACATCCAGGGCATCATATCGCCGCCGGAGCCCGCGTATTCGTTGATCAGCATGGCTTTCGGGCCGTAGATCGCGTTGCCGGGCGTGGTAAAGCTGCGGCCGTCGCGCACGCCCCAGTAGCTGAGCACTTCGCGGCCAAGGATGTCTATCACATAATCCGCCACGGAACCGCCGCCGTTAAAACGCTCGTCCAGCAGCAGCGCCTTTTTATCCGTTTGCGCGAAATACATGCGGTTAAAGGAAGTGTAACCGTCCTGCCCGGTGTTGAGCATGTACACATAAGCGATCCTGCCGTTGCTGAGCTTGTCCACCTTGCGGCGGTTGCTTTCCACCCAGTCGGACAAACGCAGCGCCATTTCGCCCTGTAGCGAAACCGGTTCCACCACGATCTCCCGCGCGCCGTTCTCATTGGGTTCGCCATTCACTTTCAGCAACACCTGTTTGTCCACCCTGCCCTCCAGCAGCTGGTAAATGCTCATGTTCTCCGTAAGCGGCACGCCGTTCACTTCAAGGATGTAGTCGCCTTCTTTCACGTCAAGACCGGCCACGCTCAGCGGCGCCCTGTTTTTGGGATACCAGCGTTCGGCGCCGTAGATCTTTTTGATGCGGTACTTCCCGTCGCTGATCTCGTAATCCGCGCCCAGCAAGCCGGTGCTTACATTGGGGCCTTGCGGGAAATCGCCCGCGCCCACGTAGTTATGGCCTACCACCATTTCGCTCATCATTTCGTTGAGCAGGTAGGTGAGGTCGGCGCGGTTGCTGACGTAGGGCAGCAGCGCCGCGTATTTCTTTTTGTTCGCGTCCCAGTCTACGCCGTGCATGTTTTTTACATAGAAGAAGTCCTTCTCTATCTTGTACACTTCGTCGAATATCTGTTTCCATTCGGCAACGGGGTCTACCAGCAGGCTCACGCCTGAAACGTCCACCTTTCCTTCGCCGGCGCCGGGTTTGCGCCCCGCGTCAACGATGTGATAGTTGCCGCCGGAAGCCAGCAGTATCTTTTTCCCGTCGGCGGAAACCGTGTAGCCGTACCCTTTGGCAAAACTTTCGGATTTGCGTTCCTTCAGGTCGTAATAACGGATCTCGTCGCCGGAAATATAAAACAGCTTGTCTTTCACCTTTCCGTTCAGCGAGCGGTAATTGCCCGCGGCCATCGGCAGCGCGATGATCCTGTCCTGTATGCCTTCGAAATCAACATCGGAAGGTTTGGGTTTCGCGGTTTTCGAAGTGTCTTTTTTCTCCTTTTCCTTTTTTTTGTCGTCCTCCTTTACGGTCTCCTCGTCGCTTTCCGGTGTGAAGATGGTGGGCGTGGAGCTGGAAAGCAGCGCGGCATAGATGCTGGACGTTACTTCTCTTTCATAGGTATGCATGTGCAGCCCGCTGATCGCCATGCCGCTGTTGGTGCTGGCGGGGAAGAAAAGGTATTTGCCGTCCGCGCTGAAGGTCGGGTTGCCGGCGTCGCTCATGCCGTCCGAAACCTGCACGCTTTTCCCGGACGCAAGCTCGTAGAGGTATACCGCGTCAAAACCGTTGGGCTGTGCGTTCGCATACGCCAGGTATTTGGAATCCGGGCTCCACGAAGGCGCGAACACGTTCGAGCTGCCCGAAGGAATGGAGCCGTTGGAATACATGTCTACCTTCGTGATCTTTTTTGACTGCACGTCGATATAAAAAAGATTGAAGTGCGCATCGCTGTACACGATCTTTTTACTGTCGGGACTCCAGGCGGGGCCGAAATAATACACCGTTTTTCCCAGCTCGATCTCAACCGGGTCTTGCAACGCTTTCTGGTCGCGCAGCACGAGCTTGTAATTGCCGTCCCTGTCGGAGAAATAGGAGATCCATTTGCCGTCGGGCGACCAGGCAGGCTCCCGTTCGTGCGTGCCCGGCGAAGTGGAGATGTTGCGTACGTCTCCTTTTTCCCTGGGGATGCTGAATATCTCGCCGCGGCCCTGTACCAGCAGACGCTGGCCGGTCGGGGAAATATTCACTTTTTCGAAGGACGTGATCTTTTCGTAATGCGGGCGTTTGTAAGGAATGTCCGCGCGGATCGCTACCTGCACGTCGGTCACCTTGCCGTTATCAGGGTTCAGCAGGTGGATGGTGGCGTTCTGCTCGAACGCGAGCGTTTTGCCGTCGCTGGTGAGGGTCTTGACGTCGGCGTTGGTGAATTTTGTTATCTGCGTTACCTGTTTGCTGCCGGTATCATACCGGAAGATGTTCATGGTATGATTCCGGTCGCTCAGGAAATACACGTTTTTGCCAACCCATACCGGGCGGATGTTGTTGGAATTGGCCGCGGGTATTTCTTCGATCTGCGCGGTGGCGTTGTTGAAGATCCAGATCTTCGGCATATATCCGCCGCGGTACCGTTTGAACGGGCGCCAGGTGCTGGTGCTGCCTTCGGTCGGGTCCGGGTTTTTGATATAGGCGGTAAACCGGCCGTCTGCCGACACTGCGCCCTGCGTGGCTTCCGGTATTTTTGCATGCACCTGCGGCAGGCCGCCCTTGATGCTGACGGAAAACAGCTGGGTGGTGCGCATGGTGGGCGAAGTAGCGCCGGACGCGAACAGGATGCGGTCGTTGCCGATCCAGCCGCGCACGAGATCGCGGGCGGGATGATGGGTAACGCGCTGCGGGTCCCCCCCTTCAACGGGTATCACGTACACGTCGTAATTACCGTCGTAGTTGCCGGTAAAGGCGATCCATTTCCCGTCGGGAGAAAAGTACGGGTCCTGCTCGAAAGCGGGATTCACGGTAAGACGTGTGGGCGAAGAGCCGTCGCGGTTGGCGGTCCAGATATCGCCGGCGTACATGAAGGCGATGCGTGTTTCGCTCACGGCGGGGTTGCGGAGCAATTTGGTCTCTCCCTGCGCCCGCGCCGTCAGCGTGCCGGCGGTCAGCAGCGCCCAGCCGGATAGTTTTAAAAGTCGATGGATCATAAGCAGTTTGGGTTGTAAATTAAAATTGGCAATGGTGCAAATTATGGAAAATGCTGTTCGAACAGGCGGCCGTAATGGCATATTTGGGACAAATGGCGGGAAAAGGCGGACGAGGGGCGCGGGGGAAGCGGGGTTGTCCGGAAGCGGACAAGCCCGCTTCCGGTAACGGTGCGGTAACTCCGCACTGAACGTTGGAACGGGTACGGCCCTGCGGGTCGCTTCCGCAGGATACCGCATTAAAAAAACGGTCACGGGCAAGTTCCGCAGACCGCTTCCCCAGAAATGCCATATAAAAAAGCCCGTTCAAGCGAACGGGCATGGGTATATGAAGAGTGCATGATGTTCAGCCCATCGTCAGCATCATATTCCTAATCACCGCAATAAGCCCTGAAGGATATACTCCCAGCCACAACAGCAACACCATCAGCGCCGACAGCGCGGCGATACCGAAAAACGGCATCCGCTTGCGGATAACCGGCCCCGGCAGCGGCTGGAACATGATCGCTACAAGACGGATATAATAGAACAGCCCGATCACGCTGTTCACCACCAGCAACACCAGCAGCAGCCACAATTCCGCATCCACGCCCGCCGCCACGATGTAAAACTTCCCGATAAAACCGGCCGTAAGCGGTATGCCCGCCAGCGACAGCAACATGCCCGTGAAAATGGCCGCCAGCCAGGGCTGCCGCCAGAAAAGCCCGCTAAAGTCCTGCAGCACTTCCGCATCGTTCCTTTCATCGGACATCAAAGCCAGCACCCCGAACGCGCCGATGCTCGTGATCACATAGGCCACGAGATAAAACATCACCGCCTCCTGCCCCGCTTCCTGCCCGGCGAGGAACGCGATCAGGATGTAGCCCATATGCGCGATGGAAGAATACGCCAGCAGCCGCTTCACATTCTGCTGCAGCAATGCCAGCCAGTTCCCCGCAAACATGCTCGCCATTGCGATGATGGCGAACACCCACCATAATATCGTATATTCGTAACCGTTAATATCGCGGTAAAAACGCATCAGCAGCACCAGCATGCTGCCTTTGGACACCGTGGCGATATACGCGGCCACGGGCAGCGGCGACCCTTCGTAAATGTCCGGCGCCCACATATGGAACGGCACGATGCCCAGCTTGAACCCGACGCCGATCAGCATCAGCCCGAAACCGGCCACTACGGCCACCGGCGCGGTGTCTATCGTCTCCAGGTAAGCGCCGATGCCGGAGAAGTCCATTTTCCCGCATTCCGCGTACACCAGCGCCATGCCGAACAAAAGAAAAGCGGAAGAAAGCGCCGCCAGCAACAGGTATTTAATGCCCGCCTCGTCCGACCGTTCGCGGGCGCGCAGGTAAGCGATAAGACCGTACAGGCTGATGCTCATGGTTTCCAGCCCGAGGAACAGCGAAATAAAATGCTGGCTGATCACCAGCACCATGCCGCCCACCGTCGCCAGCAGCAGAAGAATGTAATATTCCTCCTTGCGCTCCTCCCGCTGCTCGAAGTAGCTGTACGAAAGGAACAGCACGCTGAGGCCGGCCAGCAGGATAAGCCCGGTGTTGAACAGCGCGAACGCGCCGGC
>CBINIO010000165.1:0-8458 GCA_966250725.1 uncultured Chitinophaga sp. | reverse complement strand
ATGCCGACGGCTGGCCGCCCGCGCCGCCGTTCAATTACAGGAACAGGTACGGCGTGAAGATATTCCTGCGCGGCGATTATTACAGCAACTACCTCAATGTGCCGGAAATGTACCTCGTTCGCGCGGAATGCCTCGCCCGCGACGGCGAGCTGGCCGACGCGCTGGCGGACATCAACAAGCTGCGCCTGAACAGGATCACGCCGGCGGCCTACCAGGAGTTTACGCCCGCAGATTTTGGCAACGACGACGAACGCGTGCTGCGTTTTGTGCTCGAAGAGAGAAGACGCGAGCTGGCATTCACCGGCATGCGCGTGATCGATCTGAAACGCCTGAACAAAGAGGCCCGTTTCCAGAAAACGGTCAAACATACCGCGGAAGGCGTCGACTATGAGTTGCTGCCCAACAGCGACCAGTACCTGCGCCAGCTGTGGCCGAACGCCACTGTGTTTAACCCGGATTGGCAGCTGAACCCGTAATTTTTTTCTCTTCTTCCGTTATACTATTGATGGCGCCGGGTAATACCGGCGCCCATCAGTCTCTTTTTGTTTAATAAGATCCACATGCAAGATAACATCGTTAAAATCGAAGGGCTTTCGCACCGTTACAGCAAAGACTGGGCGGTGAAAGACGTCAGCTTCGAGATCAACAGGAACGGTATCGTAGGATTGCTCGGCTCCAACGGCGCCGGCAAGTCCACCACCATGAACATCCTTTGCGGCGTGCTGAGCCAGACCGAAGGCCGTGTGCTGATAGAAGGCATCGATATGCGGGCGCAGCCGGAAGAAGCCAAAAAAAGGATCGGCTTCCTCCCGCAGAACGCACCGCTGTACCTCGAACAAACAGTGGACGAATACCTCACTTTCTGCGCCCATCTCCGGCTGGTAGAAAAAAACAAAATAAAGGCCGCGGTGGATATGGTGAAGGAAAGGTGCGGCGTGGCGCATTTCAGCAACAGGCTGATCGGCAATCTTTCCGGCGGCTACCGCCAGAGGGTGGGCATCGCGCAGGCGCTGATCCATACCCCGCTGCTGGTGGTGCTGGACGAGCCTACCAACGGCCTCGACCCCAACCAGATACTGGAAGTGCGCCAGCTCATCAAAGAAATAGCCGCCGACCGCGCGGTGATCTTCTCCTCGCACATCCTCTCCGAAATACAGGCCACCTGCCAGGACATCATCATGATCGAAGGCGGTAAAATAGTGTTCAGGGACACGATGGACTCCTTCAATAATTACATCGAGCCGGACAGCCTCATCGCCACGCTGGAAAACCCGCCGGCAGAAGCGGAGCTACGCGCCATCAACGGCATCAGGGAAGTGGAATTCCTGTCCGAGAAAACGATCAGGGTCAGGTTCGAGCCCGCCACGGATATAGCGGAAAACATCGTTGAAATGAGCGTTCACCGTAAATGGCGCCTGAAGGAGATCACGCTGGAGAAGAGCTCGCTCGACGCCATCTTCGCGCAGCTATCCAATAAAAAATCTAAAACCGCCGTACAACCATGAAATTAATTATCAGAATAGCCCGGCAGGAACTGAGCCTCCTGTTCCATTCGCCGGTGGCCTGGCTCATCTTGATCGTGTTCCCGATACAGATAGGCGTCAATTTTATTTATTACCTCCAGATGATCGGAAGAGCGCAGCGCATGGGCAATCACTTCAGCGACGTAACGTCCATGGTGTTCGCAGGTTTGCAGGAAGGGTTTTATCCCGGCGTAAAAGGCACGCTGTATTTTTATATCCCGCTGCTGACGATGGGGCTTATCAGCCGCGAAACGCACAGCGGTTCCATCAAGCTGCTGTTGTCGTCGCCCATTAAGGTGAGGGACATCGTGCTGGGGAAATATGTGGCCATGATGGGATACGGCGCGTTGCTGCTTGTTATTATTTGTTTATACGGAATTTCCGGTTCGTTTTTTATCACGAACATCGACTGGAAGCTGCTGGCCTCCGGCGCGTTGGGATTGTACCTGCTGATCTGCGCGTACGCGGCCATCGGGCTGTTTATGTCATCGCTCACCACTTACCAGGTAGTAGCCGCCATCAGCACGCTGGCGGTACTGGCGGGCCTGAACTTTGTCGGCGGCCTGTTCCAGGGCAACGATGCCGTGCGGCATATCACCTGGTTCATGTCCATTGCGGGCAGAACGGAGCAGTTTATCTTCGGTTTGATCAGCACGGAAGACCTGGTCTATTTTTTCCTGGTGATCGGCTTTTTCCTTGCCATCACCACCATGCGCCTGCAGGACCAGCGGGAAGCAAAACCGGCGATCCTCCGTACTGCCAGGTATATCGGCCTGATCGCGTTGTGTTTCCTTATCGGGTATCTCAGTTCCGTGCCCGCCTTTACCGGCTACATCGACATGACGGCCACCAAAACCCATACGCTCGGCCCGCAAAGCCGCGAGCTGATCTCGAAGATGGACAAGCCGCTGAAGATCACGACGTATGTGAACATCCTCGACAACAATTATTACCTCGGCGCGCCGGAGAAAAAAAGCGCGGATGAAAGGATACTCACGCCATACCGCCGCTTTATGCCTGACCTGGAAATGGATTACGTTTACTATTACGATTTTTCCAACAACAAAGGGCTGTATAAAAATTATCCCGGCGAAAGCGATGCCGCCATCGCCAAAAAAGTAGCGGACATCCAGGACCTCAATTACAAGGAAGTATTGCCGCCGGAAGAAGTCAAAAAGCAGGCAGACCTCGGCCCCGAGGAAAACCGCCTGGTACGACTGCTGCAATACGGCGATAAAAAAACGTTCCTCCGGTATTATAATGATATCAGGATATATCCCGGCGAGCAGGAATTTACCGCCGCGCTCAAACGCCTCGTGACGCCTTCGGAAATACCGGTCGTTACTTTTGTAAGAGGCAATGGTGAAAGAAGCATCACCAAAGAAGGCGACGGCGCCTTCAAAAAATTCGTGAACGAGCTGACGTTCAGGGGCGCGCTGATCAACCAGGGATTCAACGTAGATACGGTGAATCTTTCTTCCGGCGATATTCCCGCCACCACTTCCGTGCTGGTGATAGCCGATCCGAAAACAGCGCTGCCTCCCGCCGCGCAGGAAAAGCTTAATCGATACCTCGCCGCCGGCGGCAACCTGCTGCTGATCACCGAACCGGGATCGCAGGAGATACTGCAACCGGTGCTGCAACAGCTGGGCGTGCAACCCGGCGATACGCCGGTGCAGGAAGAAAGCCGCGACTATGCGCCTGATTTTATCCTGGCCCATTTTGCCGACGGCGCGGGTGTTATTGCGCCCAGGCTTTCCGCATACCGGGCGGATAGTGCGGTGGTGTCCATGGTCGGCGCGATAGGTCTTCAGTATGGGCAGAAAAATGGTTTCCATACCGTTCCGCTGCTGGTTGCGAAGAACAACGAAGCGCTGGCGATTGCCGCCGAAAGAAAGATTGGCGGTAAAACACAGCGGATCGTCGTTACCGGCGATGCGGATTTTATGAGTTCCGGCGAATTGGGGCGGAGGAAACCGTATATCTGGAACCAGCCGCTGATCACGGAGATATTCAGATGGTTTACCGACGGGGAGTTCCCTATTAATACGGGTGCGATTAAATCGAAAGATGTGATCGATACGGATGACAGCGGGATATTGACGATGAGGGTGTTTTTCTTTGGGGTGATACCGGGGTCGCTGCTGATCTTTGCGGCGTTGTTGCTGTTGTATAGGAAGAGGAGGTAGGATTTTTTTCTTTTGATATTGATGTGGAGCAGCCGGTTTTTGGACCGGCTGTTTTTTTTGTTTGGTGAGGGTGATTTTGAAAAGGTTTAAACCGGTGACAAATCTGTCAATAGTAAATACAGCATAAAGGAAGCAAAGCCGAATAAAATCAGGGATAATGCGGTGTGTGTTTTATTGAGGGTTTTTGAAACTAGTATTTTTATCAGTAAAATAAATAAGACAGATCCGGCGCCTATGATGATTATGATTTCATTGTTGAGCTGATTTGCGGTACGTGATTATATTTATTTTGATGAATAGGATAAGGATTAGCACTATGGTAGTGTATCCACACATAAGAATATTTAAAAATGATTTCATGGGAGGGCGCATTAATTTTACGCAATCAGGTGACTGTTTTTTGTCTGGGGTTGGTTAATTCTATCGGTTTACACCCTGCTAATAGGGAAAAGGTCAAAAAAAATGCTAATCACAACAGTCAGAAATGCTGAGATGTTTTTTCATGTGTTGGAAGATGTCTTGTAAAACAATGCTTTAATAAAGAAGAGACGGAGAAGAGTGGAAATAATGACAATGATAATAATCGCATCAAATAGTTTTGTTCCACAGGTGATATATTTTAATTTTAGTAACGCCCTGACGGTTAAAAACAAGATTGTGTTTGCGGCAAGTAGAATGTTCAGGGTTTATTCATGGGTTGTTATAGTGGCGAGGAGAATGATAATGAGGTGAAAAGCGATGGAAATCAGGTCGCATTGGACTAAGGCGTGAGTAGCTTGTTGTCTCTTCTGTTATTAGCAAAGACAAAGGGACCGTAACATTATTTTATAAATTAAGATCATGCTAATGATAGTAGTAAATGCGATATTTATTGAAGAATTTTTAATTCCAATGGTAGGAGGGGCGGACAGAGAAGATGACGAAGATGTAATACAGATGTCAAAGTTGAATTTGGATCAAGAACAAGATAGAATCGAACTTATTCGTAAATTCCTGCTGCCTACTTTTACGGCACGACCTGAAGAGGTTAAGCGGAATGCAAAGGATAGCTTGGCATTCTATCTATGTTTCAATAAAATTAACTTTGAAGGGATATTGGATTCCATATTGGCGCCAGTGATTTATTCTGATAGCGTTCGCCCTTTTTTTGTGCAGCTATGGAAATTAGCTTTCCCTGGGGAAAATTATGAATATATAAGAGGACTCGCCGTAAGGGAAGAGTTTGGTAGTCCAAAAAGATTATATAATGAAAAGAAAAAAACAGGAGCTTTTCTTTTAAAGTTGAAAAATCTATTTATGAAGAAATAGACAAAAAGCGTAGCTCCATCCCCGAAACATGCCAGAGACTCCTCCCTTCCACCAATCTCCAAATTAAACCACGTCTACACCAACTTGACGCTCCTCTATAGTTGAAAATTTACCGAAAGCGACACAGTGAAAGCCATACATTCCTAAAAAAAACGCCAGAAGAAGCCCATACACGGGGAAAGCACGCCACACCTTCCCATTTTCACCAAAAATCCCCCGATGAAATCTTTACTAAACTTTTCTATTGAATTTAGCGCAACTTTTTAATACTATTGTAGTGAGCTGTCATTTATCAACCTACAATTAACTTGTGAATGGAATTTTTAAACGGAAGTAACGCCCTGACCTTAATATTTGTGGCCTTCCTCGTTTTAGCCATCGCCTACCGTTTTTATGGCATTTTCGTGGCCCACCGGGTACTCAGACTGAATGCGCGTAATATCACACCGGCCGTAGCGCTTGCCGATGGCCGCGATTATGTGGCGACCAACAGGAATGTATTGTTCGGCCACCATTTTGCAGCCATCGCCGCAGCCGGACCATTGGTAGGGCCCGTGCTGGCGGCCCAGTTCGGGTACCTGCCCGGAACGTTATGGATCTTGATCGGCTGCGTGCTGGGCGGCGGGGTGCATGACATGGTAGTGCTCTTTGCATCCGTACGGCATAAAGGGCAAAGCCTGGCCACTATCGCCTCCAAAGAGATCGGCAAGACCACCGGGACCATCGCGGGAGTGGCCGTACTTTTTATATTGATCCTTACGCTGGCGGGGCTGTCGCTGGCCTGTATCAGCGCCATGCACGAAGCCTCCTGGTCGCTGTTTACCGTTATCATCACCATGCCCATTGCGATCATTATGGGACTGATCATGCGGTACCGGCAGAACAGCGTCACGCTTGCCAGCATATTGGGCGGCGTTTTGCTGATCATTGGCATTATCGGCGGTCATGGCCTGATGCAGTACGAATCCATCAGCAACCTTTTTCACTGGGACATCAAGACGATCTCCATCGCCATCGCCGTCTACGGCCTGCTGGCTTCCATACTGCCCATGTGGCTGTTGCTGGTGCCGAGAGACTATCTGTCTACGTACCTCAAGATCGGAACGATCCTGATGCTGGCCGTCGGGATTATTTTTGTGCACCCGACGCTGCAGATGCCGGCGCTTACTCAATTTATAAACGGTGGCGGGCCGATTGTCGGCGGGCCCGTATTGCCTTTTATTTTTATCGTCATCGCCTGCGGGGCGATTTCCGGCTTCCACGCCATCATCGCCACAGGTACTACGCCCAAAATGCTGGGAAATGAAAAAGACATTCTCTTTGTAGGGTATGGCGCGATGCTCGTAGAGGGATTTGTGGCGATCATGGCGCTCATCGCCGCATGTACATTAATGCCAGGCGACTATTTCGCCATCAATACCCCCACGCACGCGTATGAAGGATTTCTCGCGGCCCATCCCTCCCTTCACCAGGTAGAATTGCAGCATTTCGCCGATAAGATCGGTGTGGACCTTCAGGGCCGTACAGGCGGCGCCGTATCCCTGGCCGTGGGCATGGCCCATATTTTCAACAAGATCCCCTTCATGAATGACGTGATGGCTTACTGGTATAATTTTGCCATCATGTTCGAGGCGGTGTTTATCCTTACGGCCATCGACGCCGGTACGCGGGTGGGCCGGTTTTTTCTGCAGGAGATGTTGGGGAGCTTCATTCCCAGATTCAACGACAAGAACTGGATGCCCGGAATGCTTATCAGCAGCGTGGTTTTCACGTTCTGCTGGGGATACCTGGTATACACCGGCAACGTAAGCAGCATCTGGCCGTTGTTCGGGATCAGTAACCAGCTGCTCGCGGCCTGCGGCCTGATCGTATGCACCACAACGCTGCTCCGGCTGAACAGGGGCAAATACGCGCTTGTGTCGGCGATACCCGGCCTGTTTATGGCGATCATTACTTTCTGGGCCGGTTATATTCAGGTAGTGGATATCTATCTGCCCAACCGTCAGTATTTACTGGCCAGCCTTGCTATATTGGCCATGGTGCTCATGGCATTCGTTTTCGTGGGCGCATTCCGCAAATGGCACCAGCTTATCGGCAGGCAGGTGCAGGGAGTGGACAGTCATGGTGAGCCCGTAAGGGAATTGGTATAGCCGGGGAGATAAAAATATAGCACGCAAAACGGTTGTAGATTATTTATTTTACAACCGTTTTTTGTGCCCGGAACCTTTTCAAACTGCATCCATCAATCCCCAAATTAAACTAAGTTTACACCGACTTGACAATCCTCAATAGTTGGGAAACAATCCTTCATATCACGAAAACGACCTCCTGGCGCTGGTCGGCGACGGCGATGAACGCGCATTTTCCGCCATCGTCGCGCATTACACGCCCATAATCTACGCCCAGCTGCTGCTGTACCTGAAAAACGCCCAGCGCGCCGAAGAAGCCGTGCAGGATATTTTTATGAGCATCTGGCGCAACCGGGAAAAACTTCCCGGCATGGAGAATTTCCCCGGCTATGTATACGTCATCACCCGGAACAGGGTGCAAACGATCATCAAGGAAAAGGTCTTTGCCACCACGGAACCGCCCCCGGACACGCTCCAGACGCAGCTCGCCGGCCCGGCCACGGCCGTTCAGCTGAAAGAGCTGCAGCAGGCCATACATCAGGGCATCGACCAATTGCCCCCGCGCAGGAAGGAAGTATTCAGGCTCAGCCGCATCGAAAACATGACCTATGAGGAGATCGGCGACCGCCTGGGTATTTCCCGGAACGCCGTAAAACAACACATTACAGAGGCCATGGTCTTCCTCAGGCACCACCTGCAAAAAGAACTGGACGTGATCGTGATCGCGTTGCTCTGGTTCTCCATCCCCGGCGCCTGGCCGGCATAAAAATATTTTTTCACCCCGACCTACCCTCTCTTTCAAAAAAGCAGTTTATATAAGTAGTCATGCCACACAACAACCTGGAATATTACCTCGACCGTTTTGCACAGGGCACCATTACCAAAGAGGAATGGAAAGTTTTGCAAAACCTGCTCCGGGAGCCGGAAAATTCGGCCGCGCTGGATGGTGTATTGAACGACCAGCTTGCGCGGTTCGCAGCGGCGCCGGATGAGTACCCTGACGTGGTAAAACGCGTACAGGAAGGCATTCGCGGGCAGATATCCCGCGAGGATGCGGTCCGGCTGCGGGCGGTTCACGGCGCGCATTGGCTGCGCAGGTGGGGCTGGGTGGCGGCTGCCGTGATATTGGTTTCGGGCATCGGCGCTTTTTTCCTGGCTTCGCAGAAAAAGAGCGCGCAACCGGAGGTTATTGCGGCGAACGCGATGGACATAGCGCCCGGCAAGAACGGCGCCATCCTGACACTGGCGGACGGTACCACCATCCTGCTGGACAGCGCCGCGGACGGCCGGCTGGCGACACAGCAGGGCA
>CBINIO010000164.1:0-8513 GCA_966250725.1 uncultured Chitinophaga sp. | reverse complement strand
AGTCGAAATGATTCCGGAATTCGATCAGTACCCGATATTTTATTTCACCAATCATAACGCCATACAGGGGCCCGGCGAAATATTCTGCATGCCCGACCATTTTCAGAACCTCGACTTCGAGCTGGAAGCCGCCATCGTGATCTGCAAACGCGGCCGGAACATTACCGCGGCGGAAGCCGACGAATACATCGGCGGGTACATGATCATGAACGATATGAGCGCGCGCCTGCTGCAGATGGAAGAAATGAAGCTCAACCTCGGCCCCGCCAAAGGAAAGGATTTTTCCACCGTGATCGGCCCCATGCTGGTAACGCCCGATGAGCTGGAACCTTACCGCATCCCCGCCAAAGAAGGCCATACGGGCAACAATTACAGCCTCGGCATGAAGTGCTGGGTGAACGGCAAGCAGGTAAGCGAAGGCAATATGGGCGATATGGACTGGACGTTCGCCGAGATCGTGGAACGCTGCGCGTACGGCGCGGACATTATGCCCGGCGACATCATCGGCAGCGGCACCGTGGGCACGGGCTGCTTCCTCGAGCTGAACGGCACCGGCAAGCTCAACGATCCTAACTACCAGGCGCAGTGGCTGCAGGCCGGCGACGTGGTGGAAATGGAGATCGAAGGGCTTGGCAGGCTCGTCAATACCATCGTGGCCGAAGAATCCGACTTCTCCATTCTTGCGCAGAAAAAGAACGTATGATGAAAGTGATACCGGGCGAAGTAAAAACCGCCCAGCTGCATGCATACCTGCTGGGCGCGGTGGCCCCGCGGCCGATCTGCTTCGCCAGCACCGTCGACGAAGAAGGAAAGCCGAACCTGAGCCCTTTCAGCTTTTTTAACGTGTTCGGCTCCAACCCGCCCACGCTGATATTCTCGCCTTCGCGGCGCGTGCGCGACAATACCATCAAACATACGCTGGAAAATATTTACGTCACCCGCGAAGTAGTGATCAACGTGGTAAGCTACGCCATGGTGCAGCAGGCATCGCTTTCCAGCTGCGAATATCCAAAGGGCGTCAGTGAATTTGAGAAATCGGGTTTCACGCCGCTGCCTTCCGAAAAAATAAAACCGTTCCGCGTAAAAGAAAGTCCCGTGCAAATGGAATGCGTGGTGAGGGAGATCATCGAAACCGGCCAGGGCGGCGGCGCGGGCAACCTCGTGATCTGCGAGCCGGTATTGCTGCATATCAACGAAAACATTCTCGATCCCAACGGGAAGATCGATCCGCAAAAGATAGACCTCGTGGCGAGAATGGGCGCGGACTATTACTGCCGCGCTTCCGGCGAAGCGGTATTCGAGGTAGAAAAACCGAACCTGAAAATCGGTATCGGCGTAGACGCGCTGCCCGCAGGCATCCGCAATAGCCATATCTTAACCGGCAACAATCTCGGCCAGCTCGGCAATGTGCATGAATTACCCGCGATAGACGCCGCGTTCCACGACGATCATCTTAAGAATATCATCCAGTATTACAGCGTGAACCCCGAGGAGATGGAGAAGGAGCTGCATGCGTACGCGAAAAAGCTGCTGGAGGAGAATAAGGTGAGCGAGGCGTGGCAGGTGTTATTGGCGGGGGGATGATTAGCTGCCCCCAAACACCTTCTTCAACAGCTCCGTAGTACGCGCGCCGGGGTTCTGGCGGATGGCCAGCTCTTCCTTCGCGATCTGGTCGAACAGGGCTTTGATGGCCTTTTCGGTGACATATCCTTTCAGATCGGGATCTACTTTTTTGAAGGCGATCGGCAGGTCGTTGTATTTCGTTACGATCGCGCTGTAATATTTTGTGGCGGACGTGCGGTTCAGCGCGCTGTCTATCACCGGTGAAAATGCGGCGGTGAGCGATTGTGTGGTTTTTGACTGGAAATAATCCGTGGCCGAACGTTCGCCGCCTCTCAGCAGGTTGAGCGCATCGGTGATGGTCATCTGTTTGATGGCGTTCACAAAGATCGGTTTGGCGAAACCTACCGCCTCTTCCGCCGCGCGGTTGATCTGGAGGATGGCTTTGTCCACCTCGCCGCCAAGACCGATGCTGCGCAGCGTTTTCTCCGCCTTCAGCGCATCGGGCGGCAGCAGCACTTTATACAGGTCGTTGCCAAAAAAACCGTTCTCTTTATTCAGCAGCGAAATACCCGCGCTTACGCCTTTTTCCAGCGCTTCCTTGATACCCATGCCCGCTTCGCCTTCGCTGACGGAGCCCGTGCCCGTACCGGCATTCAGCAAACCTTTCGCTTTCTGGAGGATCTGCGCCTCGGAGGAGATCGCCAGGCACATCACGCCTGCCGCCAATAGTAATGTTCTTTTCAGCATAGCTTCTAAAATTGTATAGGTGTTTATTCGTGTATGGACAGCAAAGGTACGTTCGTCTGGAATGCGATCCTCGATGTATGGCCCCTTTTGAATATGCTGTCGAAAAGACCGTGTTTTTTCGGGATGATCAGCAGCAGGTCCGCATGCTGTTCTTCCGCAAAACCCGTGATCGCGTCCGCGATGTTGGGCCGGTCGATAAAATGATATTTCGGATCGTAGTTATGCAGCATGTTGTCCAGCTCCTGGTTTTCTTCCGGGTGAATATGCTCTTTCCCTTCTTTCTGGATGTTCACCACATGCAGTTCCGGCTTGAATTCGTCGAGTATGTTGAAGAGCGGCTCCCTGCGCGTGGTTTTCGCCACTTTGCGGAGATCGCAGGCGAACACGATCTTGCGGATGGGGCGGAAAACGGCCCTGGTGGGCACTACGATCACGGGGTAGGCGGAAGATTTCACCACGTCCACCGTGTTGGAGCCCACGAGTATCTCTTCCAGCTGGCTGCCGCCGGTGATGCCCATCACGATAATGTCCGCCAGCTCTTCGCGGCATACCTGGTCGATATTCGCTGCCAGCAGGTGATTGTCCGCCCGCATGTCCAGCCGTACGCCGGCCGGCACCAGGGTGGCAAGCTCGGTCTGCATCCTGCGGAGGCCTTCGAGGCTGGAGTCGCGAAGGTCTTCCATGTTTACCATCGGCACGGCGGTAGGAAGGTCGGGGATGGGCACGATCAGCTCGTACGCATGGTAAAGGATCACCCTTGTCGCGCCCGTTTGCCCCGCCAGCCCGATCGCGTAACGGGCGGCGTTATATGCGGTTTCAGAAAAATCCGTAGGTACGATGATGGTTTTCATGACGGAGGTTTTATACAGCTAATTTACGCAATAACCGCACCAATCGCTGTAAGAAAGTCGTAAATAAATTATAAAAACCTTCAATAAGGCGAACCGCCCCGCACATGAGCAAATCCGCGCGAAAACCTCTATTTTTGCGTTCCAATCAGTACGGGCGGTGCCCGCACCGCTTTTAAAACCAGTATTTATCACAAAAATGAGCGTAACTACCCAACAACAGCTCTCGGAACAGGAAATCATCCGCCGTGACAAGCTGAAGGAACTGCAAAGCCTGGGCATAGACCCTTACCCGGCCGCCGAATATCCCGTGAACGCATATTCCACGGATATAAAGGCCGGCTATTCAGAAGAAACGAAAGACCAGTACCAGGACGTGTGCCTGGCGGGCCGCATCATGAGCACGAGGGATATGGGCAAGGCGAACTTTGCCGTATTGCAGGACCATAAAGGGAGGATACAGCTTTATATAAAACGGGACGACATCTGCCCGGGCGAGGACAAGACCCTCTACGACCAGGTGTGGAAAAAGCTGACGGACATCGGCGATTTTATCGGCGTGAAAGGGTATGCCTTCGTGACCAAAACCGGCGAAACCTCCATCCACGTAAAAGAGCTGACCGTGCTGGCGAAAGCCCTTCGCCCGCTGCCCGTGGTAAAAACGAAGGACGGCGAGCACTTCGACGAAGTGACCGATCCCGAGTTCAAATACCGCCAGCGCTACGCCGATCTGGTGATCAACCCGCAGCTGAAAGACGTGTTCATCAAACGCACCCGCCTGATGCAAACCATGCGGGACTTTTATAACGCGCTCGGTTATCTCGAAGTGGAAACGCCCATCCTGCAGGCCATCCCCGGCGGCGCAGCGGCGCGCCCCTTCGTGACCCATCACAACGCGCTGGACATCCCGCTGTACCTGCGCATCGCCAACGAGCTGTACCTGAAAAGGCTGATCGTGGGCGGGTTTGAGGGCGTGTACGAGTTCGCCAAAGACTTCCGCAACGAAGGCATGGACCGCACGCACAACCCCGAGTTCACCGTGATGGAAATGTACGCCGCGTACAAGGACTACAACTGGATGATGGCCACCACCGAAGCCCTGCTCGAAAAAGTGGCGCTCAACGTGAACGGCTCCACCAAAGTGACCGCGGGCGACAAAGAGATCGATTTTAAAGCGCCGTACCGCCGTGTAAGCATGTACGACGCCATTAAGGAACATACCGGTTTTGATATCTCCGGCATGGACGAAGCGCAGCTGCGCGACGTGTGCAAGCAGCTGAACATCCACGTGGAGGCCAGCTCCGGCAAAGGCAAGCTGATAGACGAGATATTCGGTGAAAAATGCGAGCATCATTACGTGCAGCCCACTTTCATCATTGACTACCCCGTGGAAATGAGCCCGCTCACCAAAAAGCACCGCGAAAAACCCGGGGTGGTGGAGCGTTTCGAGCTGATCGTGAACGGCAAGGAGATCGCCAACGCCTATTCCGAGCTGAACGACCCGATCGACCAGCGGCAGCGTTTTGAGGACCAGGTGGAGCTGATGGCCCGCGGCGACGACGAGGCCATGTACATCGACCAGGACTTCCTGCGGGCGCTGGAATACGGCATGCCGCCTACTTCCGGCATCGGTATCGGCATCGACCGCCTGACGATGCTGATGACGAACCAGCCGAGCATCCAGGACGTGCTGTTTTTCCCGCAGATGCGGCCGGAAAAACCGGTGATCGCAGATTAAGAGATCAATTTTGAATTGAATAATGGCGCTCCGCACCCGCGGGGCGCTTTTTTTATGAACAAAACCCTCTTTCGCCCGTTGATGTTAAAAAACCTTCCTCCCATGAAAATAAAGATCCCAACGTTCGCCGCCGTGGTGCTGTTTGCCCTCATATGGCTGTACTTCGGCATCAATCACCTGGTAAATGCAAACACCCTGGCGTCTATGGCCTCTACCGTGCCGGGCGGCACTTTCTGGATCTATTTCACCGGTGCGTGCATGATACTGGCGGGTATTTCGATCATCTCCGGCAAATGGACGCGCGTGGCCTGTTACCTGCTGGCGCTGATGCTGCTGGTATTTATCGTGGTGATCCACATCCCGGCGCTGAACAAAGGGAACGTGTACGCGCCGTTCAACATCCTGAAAGACCTGGGGCTGATGTCCGCTTCCATCGTGATCGGGAATGTACGGGGCCATATCAAACAATTGGGGCAGTGAAAGAATTCACCGCCCCCTTTAATTTCGACCATATCCTATGAAAAACCAGTTCGAATGTAGCCTGCTTTTGAATCGCCCGCACACTGCATTTCATGGAACGCCGCTTTTGACTAATAACCGGCATATTCCTCCGTATATCCGGTAAAACCGCCGCCGCCGGTATATTTCATTCCCGAATTTGATATTTGATCTTTATTTTCGTTGCCTTGCGGCGGCATAACCCGCACAGACCATCAACCTGTATTATTATGAGAAGCATCCAAAAACTACTGCCGGTATGGGTTACCGGCTTCGCTATGCTGGCTGTCATGCCGGCGGGGGCGCAGGAAAAAAAAGAGCTGGACTTTGACAAGATATTCTCCGGCACCCTGCAGCTTACCGGTCCCTTACCCAACATACAAGGCTGGGCGGATAAAGACCATTACATCGAATTCCGCCAGGGCAGACAATTGAGCGTGGACGTGAAATCGGGCAAAGCAACGCCTTACACGCCGCCGCCCGCTACCGGCGCCACCGTGACCGTAAAACGCAACGACGTGTACGTGCAGCTGCCCAACGGCGGCGAAGAGATCAGGCTCACCAGCGACGAAGCGGTGGAAAAAAATCCCACGCTTTCCCCCGACGAAAAATATGTAGCCTTTACCCGCAACAACGACCTGTATGCCGTGGAAGTAGCCACCAAAAAGGAGATCCGGTACACTACCGACGGGTCGGACGTGATCTACAACGGCTGGGCCTCATGGGTGTATTATGAAGAGATACTCGGCCGCCCGAGCCGCTACCGCGCCTTCTGGTGGAGCCCGGACAGCAAAAAGATCGCCTTCATGCGTTTTGACGATTCCAAAGTGCCCGTATTCCCGATCTACAGCGAAGCAGGCCAGCACGGTTTTCTCGAGAACACGCGCTACCCCAAAGCCGGCGATACCAACCCTGAAGTAAAGCTCGCGGTGGTGCCCGTTACCGGCGGCAATATCACCTGGGCGGACTTTAACGAAAAAGACGATCAGTATTTCGGCCAGCCCTTCTGGAGCCCCGACGGCAGCGCGCTCTGGGCGCAATGGATGCCGCGCGAGCAGAACCATCTCATCATTTACGCCATCGACCCGCAAACCGGCGCCAAAAAAGCGCTGTACGACGAAACGCAGAAAACCTGGATCGACTGGTTCACCGACATCTACTTCCTGGAAAACAATAAAGGCTTTATCGTAAAAAGCGATAAATCCGGCTGGGACCATCTTTACCTGCACAATATGGACGGCAGCCTGAAGCAGCAGCTTACCAGCGGCAGCTGGCGCGTACGGCAGGTGCTTTTGATCGATGAGAAAAAACAGGCCGTTTATTTCACCGCCCGCAAAGAAGCCTCCACCCGCTTTGACCTGTACAAGGCCAACCTGAAAGGCGGCGAACCGCAGCGCCTCACCTTCGGCGAATTTTCGCACGACGTGAAGCTGAGCCCGCGCGGCGATTATTTCATCACCACTTACAGCAACCTCAACACGCCTCCGCGCATGGCGCTGCTCAACGAAAAAGGCAAGGTGATCCGCGAGCTGGGCAATTCCCACAGCAAAGCCCTGGATACGTACAAGATCGCCCCCACCGAGCTGCGCACCTACAAAACGCGCGACGGGCTTACGCTGCCGCTGACCATCATCTGGCCGCTGCATATGGAACCGGGCAAAAAATATCCCGTGCTCGTAAGCATCTACGGCGGGCCCGACGCGGGCACCGTGTACGATACCTGGCGCACCAGCCTGTCCTCGCAATGGTACGCGCTGGAAGGGCTCATCCAGGTGTCGATCGACAATCGCGCCGCGGGGCATCTCGGCAAAATGGGCATGAACTATATTCACCGCCAGCTCGGCAAATACGAGATCGAGGATTATATGGACGCCGCCAGATGGCTCGGCACCCTTCCCGGCGTGGACGCAAGCCGCATGGGCATCACCGGCGGCAGCTTTGGCGGTTATATGACCTGCATGGCGCTTACTTACGGCGCGGACGTGTTCACCCACGGCATGGCGAACTATTCCGTTACCGACTGGAAGCTCTACGACAGTCACTACACCGAAAGGTTCATGGACCTGCCGAAAGACAATCCGGAAGGCTACAAGATCACTTCCGTGCTTACGCACGCGGACAAATACAAAGGGCTGCTGCGCATCGTGCACGGCACCATGGACGATAACGTGCATATGCAGAACACGATCCAGCTGGTGAACCTGCTGGAGGACCTGGGCAAACACTTCGAGCTGATGGTGTACCCCGGCGAACGGCATGGATGGCGCGGCAAAAAAAGCATGCATTCGCGCAACGAGGCCTACCGCTTCGTGTATGCGAACCTGTTACGCAAGCCGCTGCCCGACCTGTTCAAAGGCACCAACTGACCCGCCTGAACGAAAGGAAACAAAAAAGCCCCGGAGACGCTCCGGGGCTTTTTTAATGAGGTAGGGGCAAAAAAACAGGGCTGCAAGAATACAGCCCCGAAAAATTTTAACCATATCTTTATTGAAAAACCTGTTACAAATTTCAATAATTTAGAAGTAACTCCAATATCCAAACTAGCGAACGCTATATTTTTTCCTGTTAACGTATAGAAAACTCCATTGAACGATTCCCATGTACGTTCATATCCGGCAAACGCGCGGCTGTGCCACACGTTATCACTGAAAAAATTGTAATATGGGAAATAAGGAAGAAGTAACAGCAATATCAGGCGAACGGAATTAAAAAAGGCGGTAAGAATACCGCCTTTGTAATAATTTTAACCATATCCTATGAAAAACCTAAGTCAAAGATAAGGCGGGATATTTCCATCGCAAGTCTATTTCCGTGAACGTAGCGTTTTAGTTCGTGAAGTCGGGAAATCGGTGTTTTTATACACGCATTAAAATTATACTTAAATTAAAATATTTGACCCTATGCAATCCTATGGCCGTTTTTCACCGGTCTGTCCGGCTGCAGCAGCACGATCTCTTTATCATCACCCACCACGCCCAGCACCAGGCATTCGGAAAAGAAGTTCGCGATCTGCTTTACGGGGAAGTTCACCACCGCCGCCACCTGCCTGCCGGGCAGCTCTTCAAGGCCGTATAAGCGCGTGATTTGCGCAGACGAACGTTTGATGCCCAGCTCCGGGC
>CBINIO010000163.1:0-8523 GCA_966250725.1 uncultured Chitinophaga sp. | reverse complement strand
CCCTGCGATGGGGCTATGGGGAAGATGACAGCCGTGACCTCGTACAACAGTTCTTCCTCGACCTCATGCAGAAAGACCTGGAGTACAACGGCGTGCAGCACCCCCAGGCTTACCTTTCCCGCGCGTTCAGCCGCAAGCTGGTGGACAATTACCGCCGGGAAAAACAGCAACAGAAAGCCGCCGGGCTCATCGATATCAAAACCTACGAACCCTCCATCCTCGAAAATATCGTCGAGATCCAGTCCAACGAAGAGCTGATCGCCAAAATAAAGAACGCTTACAATTCACTGCCGGCACGCTGCCGCAAGGTCATCCACCTGAAATTTTACGAAGGCCTCACCACCGATCAGATCGCGGAACGCACCGGCTGGAACGTCCGCACCGTGTATAATAACCTTTACGAAGGCATCAAGGCGCTTCGGGCGGAGCTGAACCGCACCGACCCGAGGCTGAAATTTGCCGCCGTATTCTCCATACTGCCCGTTTTGTAAGGGCATCGTTTATTCCATGCGGATTGGCGTTATTTCCCCTTTTTTAAAATTTTCTTGTAAAAAACCTGGTAAAAAGGAACCGCGTTTCCGTCAATAGAGGAAACAGGCCGCGCATGTCCGAACGTTATGAATTTGAAGAACTGGTCATAGACGACTCATTTGTTAACTACTGCTTCCGGCGGCAGGAGGCCGATGTGGCCCGCTGGGAAGCATACCTGCGCCAGTACCCGGACGAAGCCGCCACAGTGGCCGAAGCCCGTGAAATGGTGCTGGGCATTTCCGTAATGTTCTGGGAAAACCAGCCGCCCGCCGAAGTCAGGAGAATGTTCCCCTGGCGCCGCGCGCTCGCCGCAGCGGCGTCCGTGGCCGTGCTGGCCCTGGCGGCCTGGTGGATATGGAAGCCCGCCCCGCCGTCTGCCGCACTGGCGCAGGCGGACGGCAGCGTATTTATCACCATGCTGGGGGAAAAGAAAACCCTCTGCCTGCCCGACAGCTCTACCGTGATCCTCAACTCGGGCTCTGAACTGCGGCTGGACGCCGGTTTTGGCGCCAGGCACCGCTGCGTGCGCCTCAAAGGCGAAGCCCTGTTCGACGTAACGGCCGAGGCCAACAGCCCCTTCATCGTAAAAGTGGAAGGGTACGACGTAAAAGTGCTCGGCACCGTATTCAACGTAAAATCATACCCCGGAGATAAAAACAGTGAAACGTCGCTGCTGAGCGGGAAAGTGCAGATACAGCTTGCCAACCAGAAGACAGGCTTTAAAGTGCTGCACCCGAATGAAAAGTTCGTGATCATGAAATCCGTTCATACGCTGCCGTCCGCCCCGGAAATACCCAGGGAGGCGGACAGCCTGAAAGCAGCCCTGCCCGAAACCGCCATCCGGCCGCTGTCTTACAACCGAAGCCAGCAAAACATTGAAACCGCCTGGTCGGAGAACAGGCTGGTGATAGAAAACGAAACGTTTGGGGACATCCGTGAAAAACTGGAACGCTGGTTTGATGTGTCCATTCAATTTGATGACAGGTCTATAGAAAACTACAGATTCACCGCCACTTTTGAAAATGAAAACATCGTTCAGGTGCTGAAGGCGCTGCAAGCCTCGTACAGCTTTACCTTCAAAAAAGAAGGCCGGAGCATCAGGATCAGCCGTTGACATCATTTGCAACAGCCAAAATCTTTTTCCCGATAAAAATGGGGATAGCGCAGCTGGTACCTGTTCTATCCCCGGCTAAAAACGGGCCTGGATTGCCATGCCCTATTTCTAACATAAAGCATCACTAAGGTATGAAAAACACCTGTATTAAACTGCCCTACAGCAGGGCGTTTAAAAAGATTCTACTTATGAAACTCACAATCGCATTGCTGCTCACCACCACGTTGCAGGTAATGGCCTATGAAGGCAGTTCCCAGGACAAGGTGAGCGTGGATTTCAGGGACACCCGCCTCACAAGGGCGCTGAAAGAAGTGGAAAAACGTTCCGCGTACCGCTTCGTGTTCAGCAACCTCGTGATAGACGAGGACCTGAAAGTGACGCTGGAAGCGGATAACATGCCCGTAAAAGACCTGCTCCGGCAGCTGCTTACCGGCACAGGGCTGTATTACAGCGTGATGGACAATAACCTCGTAGTCATCAAAAGATCGGAGCTGCCCCCCGGCGTGATCACCGTAAAAGGCCGCGTGACGGACTCCAAAGGCGTGCCGCTGCCCGGCGTGACCGTGATGGCCGGCCCCGGGAAAGGCACCGTGAGCAACGCGGAAGGGGAATACACCATCGAGGTGGACGAGAACGGCAGCCTCAGCTTCAGCTACATCGGGTATGTAACGCAAACCGTGAAGATCGGGAAACAGACCACGCTCAACATCGTGCTGGTGGAAGATACCGACAAAGAGCTGGGCGAGATAGTGGTGGTAGGTTACGGCAGCGTGAACAAACGCGACCTTACCAGCGCCGTTACCAACCTGCGCCAGGGCGATCTGATCGCCGGGGCCGTATCGCCGCTGCAGGCCATACAGGGGAAAGTACCGGGGCTTACCATTTCCACCGGCAACAACGGCACCGATCCCAACGCGGGCGTTTCCATCCAGCTGCGCGGGGTGAACTCCATCAACGCCTCGCAGGGCCCGCTGATCGTGATCGACGGCATTCCCGGCGGCAGCATCAATTCGGTTATCAGGGAAGACATTGAGTCCATCAACGTATTGCGCGACGCTTCCGCGGCGGCCATTTACGGCACCAGGGCTTCGGGCGGCGTAATTCTCATCACCACCAAAAAAGCGAAGGCGGGGCAAACGAGGGTCACCCTCACCAGCGAACTGTTCATGGAAACCGTGCGCAAAAGACCGGAAAGCCTCAGCGCGGAAGAGTTCCTGCAGCACGACATCGGCCCGGACCTCGGGCATAGAACGGACTGGTACGACGAAGTGACGAACAAGAACCCGCTCAGCCAGCGTTATGTGCTGAATGTGAACGGAGGCACGGAAAACGCGCAGGTATACGCCACCTTCATGGCGCGCGACGCAAAAGGTATGGCGATCGAATCAAAAAGAAAAGAGATCAGCGGCAGGCTGAACACCAATTTCAAATTCCTGAACGGTTTTGCCGAACTGGCTACCAATATCAGCTATACGCAGGCGAAAGCGGATTTCAGCGACAACGACATCTTCAACATGGCGCTGATCCTCAATCCCACCGAAACGCCCTACGACCCCAACGACGTTACCGGTCTGAACGTGCTCACCGGCGGCTACGACTATTTCAACCCCGTGGCGGAAGTGAAGCTGCGCAGCAATCAAACGCAGTACAAATACCTGCTGGCAAGCTCCTCCCTGAAGCTGCATCTCACAAAGGACCTGTTCGCTTCGGGAATGGTGGCGATCAAAAGCAATTCCGAGCATAACAATTTCTACCGTTCTTCCCAACACCGCATTTCCCGCAAGGACGGGATCGACGGCTACGGCTCGCAGAGCTACAAACGCTGGGACGACCGCACGCTCGAGCTGACCCTCAACTATAACAAGAACATCGGCCAGCACAGCATCAACGCCGTAGGCGGTTATACCTACCAGGATTTTAACGGCCAGGGTTTCGACGCGAACAACTCCAACTTCCCGGTGGACGGTATCCGCGATAACAGTCTCGGCACCGGCACCTTCCTGCAGGACGGGCGCGCGGGCATGGGCTCTTTCAAAAACCCCTCCGTGAAGCTGATCGCGTTCTTCGGCCGTGTGAACTATTCTTTCCGCGACCGCTACATCTTCACCGGCTCGCTCCGCCACGAAGGCTCCTCCAAATTCGCGCCCGGCAACCAATGGGGCACTTTCCCCGGCGTGTCCGCCGCATGGAGGATCTCGGAAGAACCGTTCCTGAAAGGCAACGCCGTGATCAACAACCTGAAGCTGCGCGGCGGCTACGGCGCTACGGGCAACGAAGGTTTTGACGCCAACGTGGCAAGACGCATGTACGGCGCGGACACCTGGTGGCTGGTGGACGGCGAATGGATGCGCACCTACGGCGTGCTGCACAACCAGAATGCGGACATCCGCTGGGAAGTAAAAAAAGAATTCAACGTCGGGCTGGACTTTGCTTTGTTCGACAACCGCCTTACCGGCCGCTTCGACCTTTATAAACGCAAGGTGGACGATATGATCTACAACGTGAGCGTATCGCAGCCGCCCGCCATCCACAACACGACCACCGTGAACGTGGGCAATATGCAGAACAGAGGGTACGAGATAGAGCTGAACCTGGACGTGATCCGCGGCGAAGACCTTAACTACAGCACGGGCATCATCGCCGCTTCCAACCGCAGCACGCTCACCACCCTCAATGGCGGTCTTACTTTCTCCGACCGGAAAGGTTTCCCCGCGCCCGGCAGCCCCGGCACCGCGGTAAGGCTCTATCCCGGCGAAGACATCGGCCGCTTCTATATCTGGAAATTCGCGGGTTTTTCGCCGGAAGGCAACTGGATGCTGTATGACAAGGACGGCAAACCTTTCGAGGTAACGCCCCAGCATTCCAAAACCAATGCGGACAAATATTTCGTGGGCAACGCCATTCCCCGCCTGATACTGAGCTGGAACCACAGCGTCAACTGGAAACAGTTCGACGCGGGCGTGTATCTCCGCAGCTGGCTGAACTACGACGTGTTCAACATGATCAACATGTATTACAGCCTGCCCAACGTAAGCGGGCAGAACGTGCTGAGGGACGCTTACGAAAAACACAAGGGCGTGAAGGGTGAGAAAGAGCTGAGCGATTACTGGCTGGAAAAAGGTGACTTCCTGAAACTGGACGCGCTGAGCATCGGCTATACTTTCAAACCGGGCGTGGTGAAGCCGCTGGGCGGTCTTCGTTTGTACGCTACCGTTAGAGACCTGTTCGTGCTCACCAATTACAGCGGTCTTGACCCTGAAGTGAACATCAACGGGCTGGAGCCGGGTTTTGAGGAAAGGAACGTATACCCGAGAACGCGCACGTTCATGTTCGGCGTGCAGGCCAATTTCTAAGCGCATCATTTTTCATTCCACAAGCAAAGACCATGAAACTGAAAATATTCACAGCGACACTGATCATCTTCCTGGCAGGATGTACGAAGCTGGACCAGACATTTTACGACCGGGTAACGCCCGAAACGTTCTTCAAAAGCGAAAAAGACATCAAAGCGGCATTATACCGGCCTTTCACCCACGCGCGCTGGTACCTGGGGGCGGACCGCTGGAACCTGCAGGAGTACACGGCCGATCAGTTTGCTATCACCACCAAGGGCCGCCACTGGTACAACGGCGGAGAGAACGAACGATACCATTACCACAGCTGGACGCCGGACGATAACTGGATCTGGGAAACCTGGCGGGGCACGCTGATGGGCATCGCGCTGGCGCTGGACGCCAAAGCGGACCTCAGCAAGCTCGACTACACGAAGTTCGCGCTGAAGCAGGAAGACAAGGACGATCACCTCAACCAGCTGAACACGCTCATCGCGTATTTTTATCTCTGCGGGCTGGATTATTTCGGCGGCCTGCCGATCTTTGAATCGCTGGAAGGCTCGTCCCTGCCCAGGAATACGGACAAAGAGACCTTCGACCACATTGAAAAGCTGCTGAAAGAAGCGATCGTAAAGCTGCCGAAGAAAAAAGCGGGCGATAAAGAGGAAGGCGCCTTCAGGGCTGCCGCGGCAGCCACTTTGCTGGCAAGGCTGTATTTCAACGCGGAAGCGTATATCGGCACCCCGATGTTCGCCGAAGCGCAGCAGCTGTGCCAGGACATCAAGGACGGCGTTTACGGCGTTTATTCCATCGACCCGGTATGGAACGGCCCGCATGACTTTTATAACGACGAATCGCCCGAGATCATATGGAACATTCCCTCGGCGTTCAACAAGCTCCAGTACGACTGGTTCTTCTCCACCTTTTATCACTACAATACCCGCCAGTATTTCGACATCGACGGCGGGCTCAACAACGGCGCGCATCTCCAGCCTTCCCGCAAACCCACGGGCGAGCTGTACACCTTCAAGCTGGGCATGCCGTACGAAAAGTTCAACGACGCCGACCTGCGCAAGCATCCTTACAAATACCTCGGCGGCGGCAAGTATGAAGGCATGTTCATCATCGGTCCGCATCTTACGCCCGCCGGAGACCCGATCCTGGGTGGCGAGGAGTACAAGGACCAGCCGCTTACTTTCGTGGACATGGTGGGCCGTTTCACCGAAGTAGGTCCCGGTAAAACGTATGCTTCCGTAGCCGAGCTGCCCTCGCGTATGGCGGACGGGGAGGAGAACACCGGCGTTCGTCTCGTGAAAGTGCCCATTCCCAACAAAGCGGACAACAGTCTTCGCTGGGCGGCGGACAACCCGGCCATCAGGCTCACGGAAGTGTATTACATGCTCGCGGAATGCAAGATGCGCGCGAACGACAAAGGCGGCGCGGCTTTGCTGATCAATGAAGTGCGCAAACGCAACTTCGTGGGCGGCGCAGATCCCGATCCCGTTACCGTGGACAACCTTGACGAATACCGCATGCTGGACGAATGGGGCATCGAGTTCCTCGGCGAAGGCCGCAGGAGGATAGACCTCATCCGTTTCAAAAAATTCACGACAGCGACCTGGTGGGACCATCAGCCGTCAGAAGCGTACAGGAACCGTTTCCCGATCCCCACACAGGCGATCTCCGGGAACAACAATCTTGAGCAGAACGACGGGTATAAAAAATAAGTATCGCAATTGTATTAGCAGGAACGGCCGCCAGTATTTTGGCGGCCGTTCTTTTTTGGGGAGAGGAAAAGCAGTTCGCAGGGTTTGGGGTTATCTAATATGTAATTGAAAATCATAATGTATTTTCTCTTTTGATATGAACCTGCGATCTTTATTTATTACCAATTATTTTCCGCCCTGGATTATGCCGGAACCAAACCGTTGCGTAGCTTCGCGTCTGATCCTTATTCCGGGCAGAGAGAATCGAATTACCAGCATACCATATCTGGCATACCAATACCATCATCATACATTATCGACTTGAAAATTATACTTATGCATGAGCGCTTTACGAAGCTGTTCGCGTTGTTGACCGCAGCGGTATTTTTTTTGCCGCCGGAAGACGTGTCCGCCCGTGAGCCAATTTATCCTCAAACCGCCGCGATCCGTGTTACGGGCGTCGTTACGGACGCGAATCATGAAGCGCTTCCCGGTGTTTCCGTCAGCGAAAAAGGCACGGCCAACGGCGCCGTCTCCGATGGCGGGGGCCGGTTTTCTCTCACCGTGGCCTCGGGCTCGTCGGTACTGGTTTTCCGTTACGTCGGGTTTCTTACAAAAGAAATGGCCGTCGGCAACGGTGTGCTGCAAGTGCAGCTGCAGCGGGACGTACGCCAGCTCGGCAGCGTAGTGGTCACGGCGCTGGGCATCCGGCGGGAAGAAAAGGCGCTGGGGTATTCCATCGCCACGCTCGGCGGCGACCAGGTGAGCACCGTCAAAGAAGTGAATATCGCCGGCGCGCTTTCCGGCAAAGTGGCCGGGGTGAACGTACGCAGCGCCAGCGCCGACCCCGGCGCCACCCCGCTGGTGGTGATCCGCGGGCAGGGCAGCTTCCAGGGATACAATCAGCCTTTGTACGTGGTGGACGGCATCCCGCTGGCTTCCGCCATCCGCATGCCGGAGCAACCCGTCGGAGAATCGGTGGTGGATTACGGCAGCACTGTTTCAGACATCAATCCCGACGATATCGCAAGCATCACCGTGCTGAAAGGCGCCAGCGCCTCCGCGCTCTACGGCAGCAGGGCCATCAACGGCGTCATTCTCATCACCACCAAAACCGGCACGGGCGGCAAAAAAGGGATGGGCGTGACCGTTAATTCCAGCGTGCTGTTCGATCAGCCCTGGCTTTTCCCCCGATTCCAGAACGAGTTCGGCGCGGGCGACCGGCCGGACACGGAAGAAACGGTTTCCGAAGCGTCCTGGGGGCCGCGCATCAATGCGGGCGCCAAACATGTTCAATGGAACAGCCCCGTGGACGCCTCCGGCAACCCAGTGCCGACGGCGTGGGTGGCATATCCCAACCGGCACAAAGATTTTTTTACCACCGGTCATACGCTTACGAACAACATAGCAGTGGCGGGCGGCAATACAGATGGAAGCTTCAGGCTGTCGTACACTCATCTCGCCAACAGCGGCATCGTGCCCAATACCGGCCTTAGCAGGAATACGCTGAACCTCGCCGCGGCATACAGCCTTCACCCGAAAATAAAACTCTCGACAAACGTCGGCTATACGAAAAACGCCAGCGCCAACCGCCCCACCTACAACCGCGGCAGCGTGGGCAATATCGTGTACACCACCACGCCGAACGTGGACGTGAAGCTGCTGCGCGACTACTGGCTGCCCGGCCGCGAAGGGCGGGAGCAGTTCTCGCATGTGCCCGGCTCGATGGACAACCCGTATTTTGTTGCGTACGAATTCATCAACAGCTACGACCGCAACCGTCTCACCGGCAACGTGGAGCTGAACGCAAACCAGAGCCTGGCGCGCTACGACAACGGCA
>CBINIO010000162.1:0-8554 GCA_966250725.1 uncultured Chitinophaga sp. | reverse complement strand
CGATCTTGCAAAAGGAAAGATCTATTACATCACGGACGCGGATTGCGAAACGCTGCTGCGCGTGGAGAACGGGTCAAAACGGAAACCCGTGGTGGAGGCGTACCTTTCGCATTACCGTAGCGGCGTGCCCGACAGCCTGCTGGTGCAGCATAAAAAAGTTAAATTCACGATTTCATCACAACGAGTGGAAAAATAATGTTAACAGGAAAATTCTTTACAATCGTTTCCCAGCAAAGCCCGGCTGAAAATTCCGTGCATACTGTCATTGACTGGAACGCCGCGCATCCCATCTTCGCCGGCCACTTTCCCGATCAGCCGGTAGTGCCGGGCGTATGCATGATGCAAACCATACAGGAGCTGCTGAGCGCCGCCCTGGGAAAAGCGCTGCTGGTGGAAAAGGTAGCCAACATGAAATTCCTCAACATGATAGACCCGGGGCAAACGCCGCAGGTGAGCGTAGAGATCAGCTGGACGCGCGATGAAGCCGCGTACAAGGCCAATGCCGTCATCAAACACGATACCACCGTGTTCCTGAAATTCCAGGGACGATTTAAATAAATGGAACTTTTGCCCACATACGACCCGCAGTTCAGCGCCGGGAAGATCTGCGTGCTGATACCTACGTACAACAACGCCGGCACGCTCGGCGATGTGCTGCGGAGCGTGCTGTCGTACACGCATCACGTGATCGTGGTGAACGACGGCGCAACCGACGATACGGCTGAAGTGCTTGCGGCATTCCCGCAGGTGCCCGTTGTGGCCTATGCGCCCAACCAGGGCAAGGGCATTGCGCTGCGCCGCGGTTTCCGCTTCGCCCTCGAAATGGGCTACGATTACGCCATCACCATCGATGCGGACGGGCAGCATTTCGCCAGCGACCTTCCCGTATTCCTCGAAAGATTACAGACCGAGCCGAAGGCGGTATTGATAGGCGCGAGGAATTTGCAGCAGGAGAACATGCCCGGCAAAAATACTTTTGCGAATAAATTCTCCAACTTCTGGTTTTATGTGGAAACGGGCCTGAAAATGCCGGATACGCAGAGCGGTTACCGCCTGTACCCGCTGCATGCGATGAAGGACATGCGTTTCGCCTGCCGGAAGTACGAGTTCGAAATAGAAGTGCTCGTACGCTGTGCGTGGAAAGGCATCAAAATAGACTGGGTGCCGGTGCAGGTATATTATCCTCCCGCCGAAGAAAGAGTATCGCACTTCCGGCCGTTCCGCGATTTTTCGCGGATCAGCGTGCTTAATACGGTGCTGGTAACGATCGCGTTCCTGTACATCCATCCCCGCAACTTTTTCCGCCTGCTGTTTTCAAAAGGCGGGTTAAAAAAAATAATAAAAGACCTGTTGATGAGCCCTGAAGAAACGAACGGCCGGAAAGCGCTGTCCGTGGGCTTTGGCGTGTTCATGGGCATTGTGCCTATCTGGGGTTTTCAAATGCTTACCGCCATTGCGCTCGCCGTCGTATGGCGGCTGAACAAGGCGCTGGTGATCATTGCGGCCAATATCAGCATCCCGCCGATGATCCCGCTGATCATTTACATGAGCTTTTTTACGGGGCGCCTGTATGTGAAAGAAGACGCCACATGGCTGATCTTCAGCAGGGAGCTGACGTTCGAATCCGTCACGCAGAACCTGTTCCAGTACGTTACCGGCGCCGTTACGCTGGCCGTGATAGCGGGGCTTTTGGCGGGAATAACGACTTACCTGCTGCTGGCCGTTTTCAGGAAAAAACGCGTGGCCGTTAACCAGTAATTTTGACCATGGGAACTTTTTTTATATCGATCTATAATTTCTTTGACGCGCGTAAATGGCTGCTGTGGCTGTTTACGCTTGCCTTATTCGCCGTGGCCGGCCTGCTGGCCGCGCAGATAAAGCTGGAGGAAGACATTACGCGCATCCTTCCCAGGGATAAAAAGATCGACCGGCTGAGCCAGTTCCTGCAAAATTCGAAGTTCGCGGACAAGCTCGTGATCATGGTGTCGCAGCGGGACACTACCGCCGAAGCGCAGCCGGACAGCCTGGTGGAGCTGGCCGACGCATTTGTGGCCGGGCTGGAAAACGAAACGCTGAAAAAGGATGTCAGGTCCGTGCAGGGCCGCTCTGACGACGCGATGATCATGGACCTGATGAACACCGTGGAGGAGCACCTGCCGGTTTTTCTTGAAGAAAAGGATTACGCGCAGATCGATTCGCTGATCGCGCCGGGTAAGGTCAAACAAACGCTCGAATCGAATTACAATACGCTGATATCGCCCGCGGGCATGGTGCTGAAACGGGTGATACAGTCCGACCCGGTAGGCATTACCTGGCTGGGCGTAAAAAAACTGCAGGCCCTGCAAGTGGACGACCGGTTTGAGCTGTACGACGGGTTTGTGATGAGCAAAGACCATCGTAACATCCTGCTGTTCGTTACGCCGCTGCATCCGCCCAATGAAACGGGGAAGAACAAGCTGTTCCTTTCCAACCTGGACAATTGGATCGATACGCTGCAAACGGCGCATGCAGGGGCGGGCATTACGTATTTCGGCGCTACGGCGGTGTCCGTCGGCAACGCGGCGCAGCTGCGGCAGGATACTTATCTTACCCAGGGCATTACCGTATTGCTGCTGATCGTGATGATCGCGGTGTTTTTCCGGCGGAAACGAGCGCCGCTGCTGGTGATGCTGCCGGTGATATTCGGCGGGCTGTTTTCCATCGCCATGGTTTACCTCGTACAGGGCGGCATTTCCGTGATCGCGCTGGGCGCGGGCTGCGTGGTGCTGGGCATCGCGGTGAACTATTCGCTGCATGTGTTCAACCACTATCGCCATCTGCCCGATATCCGGCCGGTGATCCGCGACCTCGCCATGCCGATGACGGTGGGCAGCTTTACAACGGTAGGCGGTTTTCTCTGCCTGCAATTCGTAAAATCGCCCATGCTCCGCGATGTGGGATTGTTCGCCGCTTTCAGCCTCATCGGTGCTTCGCTGTTCTCGCTCATTATTTTACCGCATCTGATCGTGCTGGGCAAACCCGCGAAAACGGCGGCGGCTTCCAATATCATCGACCGCCTCGGCCAATGGCGGCCGGAGCGCAATAAATACCTGGTTGGCGGCATCGTGCTGCTCACGGTCGTGTTCTTTTTCACCGCGCGCAACGTCACGTTCGAAAGCGATATGATGCGCATGAACTTTATGACGGAACGTTTGCAGAAAGCGGAAGCGCAGCTGAACCGCCTCAACGCGTATACCGCGCAAAGCGTGTACATGCTGTCTGAAGGCGCCGATCTCAACGAAGCCCTGCAGCACCGCGAGAACGCGGACAGCACCCTGCAACGCCTGCAGCAAACGGGCGCGGTAAAAAAGGTGGCCGGTATCGGCGGTTTGCTGTTGTCGGAAAAAGAACAGGCCCAACGCATCGCGCGCTGGAACGCTTACTGGACGCCTGAAAAACAGCAGCGGTTATTGCAGCAGTTAAGAACGGAAGGCCAGCGCTACAAATTCAGGTCCACCGCTTTCGATCCTTTCGCAGCCCTGCTGAGCAAAGCATACACGGTCATGCCGCCTGAAAAGAACGCGCTGCTGAGCATAAACATGATCGGCGACCTTGTGACCGTAAAACCGCATTCCGCCTCCGTTTCAAGCCTGCTGAAAGTAGACCCCGCGCGCAAGGCGGAAGTGTACGCCGCGCTGGAAACACAACCCGGCACCGTGGTGATCGACAAACAATACACCGCCAACCGGCTAGCGGAGCTGATCCGCGACGAGTTCAACACCATCGCCTGGATGACCTCCCTGCTCGTGTTCTTCGCGCTGCTGCTGTCTTACGGCAGGATAGAGCTGGCGCTGATCACCTTCATCCCCATGCTGATCAGCTGGGTGTGGATACTCGGCATCATGGGGCTGTTCGGCATCCCGTTCAATATCGTCAACATCATTCTTTCCACCTTTATATTCGGCCTGGGCGACGATTACAGCATCTTCACCATGGACGGCCTGCAGCAGGAATACAAAACGGGCAGCAAACATCTCCCGTCCTTCAAATCCTCCATTTTCTTTTCCGCGCTCACCACTATTCTCGGGCTGGGCGTGCTCATTTTCGCAAAACACCCGTCCCTGCGCTCCATTGCGCTCATCGCGGTGATCGGCATCAGCTGCGTGGTCGTTACCTCGCAGGTGCTGATCCCGTTCTTCTTCAACTTCCTCATCACGCAGCGCGTAAAAAAAGGCCAGCGGCCGCCGTGGACGCTGTGGAGCTGGTCGAAGTCGATGTTCGCCTTCACGTATTATGCCACCGGCGCCGTGTTGCTGACGGTGATCGGGGTGATACTTACGCGCATCAACTTCATCAACATCGAAAAAGGGAAAAAAATATACCACTGGATATTGTCGAAATTCACCTGGAGCCTGCTGCACATCATGGGCAACATCCGTAAAGTGACGATCAACACAACCGGCGAGGATTTTAAAAAACCTGCCGTGATCATCAGCAATCACCAGTCTTTCCTGGATATCCTCATGTCCACCGCCATGACGCCCAACGTGGTGCTGCTCACGAACCAGTGGGTGTACAATTCGCCGCTGTTCGGCTACGTGGTGAGAATGGCCGATTATTATCCCGTGGCGGAAGGCGCGGAAGCCAGCATCGACAAGCTGCGCGACCGCGTGAACAACGGTTATTCCATCGTAATCTATCCCGAAGGCACCCGCTCCACCGACGCCACCATCAAACGTTTTCATAAAGGCGCGTTCTACCTCGCGCAGGAATTGAATATCGACATCATTCCCGTGGTGCTGCACGGCACCGCCTACACCATGTCGAAAGGCGATTTTTTGCTGAAGGACGGCACCATCACGCAAAAGATATTGCCGCGCATCGCGCCGGGCGACAAACGCTGGGGCGATAACTACAGCACCCGCACCAAGCTGGTGAGCCGCTATTTCCGGCAGGAATACGAGGAGATGCGGAAGACCAACGAAACGCCGCAATGGTGGCGCGAGCAGCTCATTTACCAGTACCTTTACAAAGGCCCCGTGCTGGAATGGTACATGCGCATCAAAACAAAGCTGGAAAACAACTACGCGCTGTTCCACGAGCTGTTGCCGCAAAAAGGCGATATCATGGACATCGGCTGCGGCTACGGCTTTATGTGTTACATGCTGCACTTTCTCAGCCCCGAGCGCACCATGCTGGGCCTGGATTACGACGAAGAGAAGATCGCGGTGGCGCAGCATTGTTATATCCGGGATGAAAAGGTGCGTTTTCATGCGGCGGATATCACGCATTATCATCTGCCCAACCAGGATGCGTTCGTGATACTCGACGTATTGCATTACCTTCAGCCGGAAGCGCAGGAAAAGCTCGTGCGCCAGTGCCTGCAAAAGCTCAATCCCGGCGGCGTCATCATCGTGCGCGACGGCGATGCCGACCTGAAGGAAAGGCACAAAGGCACGCAGCTGACCGAGCTTTTCAGCACGAGGCTGCTCGGGTTCAACAAAACGGGCAACAAACTTTCGTTCTTCTCATCGTCCACCCTGCGCGGCATTGTAGAGAAATGCGGCGGCACGATGGAGCAGATCGACAACACGAAATACACGTCCAACGTTATTTTTATCATCAAACATTCATTCAGCGAGCACTATGCATAGTTACGACGTAGTGATCATTGGCAGTGGCCTTGGCGGGCTTGCATGCGGAGCGATCCTCAGCAAGAACGGCTACAAAGTATGCGTGCTGGAGAAGAACAAACAGATCGGCGGATGCCTGCAAACCTTCACGCGCGACCGCACCATCTTCGATTCCGGCGTGCATTACGTGGGCGGGCTGCTGCCGGGGCAGAACATGCACCAGGTATTCAAATACCTGGGCATCATGGACAAGCTCAACCTGAAACGGCTGGACATGGACTGTTTCGACCGCATCGCGTTCGCGGGCGATCAGCATGAATATAAAATGGCGCAGGGATATGAGAATTTTATCGCGGGGCTGCTGAAAGATTTCCCGGGGGAAGAAAAGGCGCTGCGCGAATATTGCGACATGCTGCGCTACGTTTGCACCAAATTCCCGCTGTATAACCTGCGCATGGGCGGTTTTGACGAAAAGGAATCGGTGCTGGGCATCAACGCGGCGGAATATATTAACGGTCTTACCGGTAACCACCGCCTCACGCAGGTGCTGGCCGCCAATAACCCGCTGTACGCCGGCGTGGAAGAAAAAACGCCGCTGTACGTGCACGCGCTGGTGCTGAACAGTTATATAGAAAGCTCCTGGAAATGCGTGAACGGCGGCTCGCAGATCGGCAAATGGCTCGGCCGCGTGATCCTCGAGAACGGCGGTACGATGATTAAACACCAGGAAGTAAAACGCATCGTGGCGGAGGGGCGCGACGTACAGTTCGTGGAAACCGCCGCGGGACAAAAATATTACGGCAAACAGTTTATCTCGAACGCGCATCCCGCCAATACGCTGGACATGCTCGAATCCGACGTGATCCGCCATGCGTACCGCTCCCGCATCAGATCGCTGGAGAACGGCAGCTCCACGCTGATGCTGAACGCCGTGCTGAAACCCGGCCTGTTCCCGCATATGAACTATAACTACTACTATCACGCCGTAAACGACGTATGGGCCGGGCACGATTACAACGACGATACCTGGCCGCTCAATTACGCCATGTTCATTTCCCCCGACCCGAAAGACCACCGCTTTGCCAACGGTCTTTCCATCATGGCGTATATGAACATCAACGAGGTAGCGCCCTGGGCGGATACTTTTAATACCGTGTCGAAGGAAAACGACCGCGGCGCGGATTACGAAGCCTTTAAAAAAACAAAGGCGGAAAAGCTGCTGGACGTGGTGGAGCAGCGTTTTCCCGTGATCAGGCAGTGCATACAAAGTTATTACGTAGCCACGCCGCTTTCTTTCCGCGATTATATCGGCACCAGGGACGGCTCGATGTACGGCGTGCTGAAGGACAGCAACGATCCTTTGCGTACCTTCATTTCTCCCCGGACGAAGCTGAACAACCTGTTCCTCACCGGGCAGAACCTGAATATGCACGGTATTCTCGGCGTAAGCATGAGCGCCGTGGTAACCAGTTCGGAGCTGGTGGGCATGGAAAAATTATTGCACGATATCAAGAACGCATAAAATGAACGAAAAGAAAAAAAGACCGTTGTGGAAGAAGCTGCTGAGGGCGTGTTTGTACGTGCTGGGATTTTTTGTGCTGCTGATCGCGGGGCTTTTTATTTACCTGTACGCCGTGGCGCGCATGCGTCCGCCGGAGGTCGCGGATAAAAGCAGCCTGCAATGGCAGCGGCAGCCGCTCGATTCCACCGCTTTTACACTTGGTGACAACTGGTTCCGCAAAAGCCGCAGCGGGCTGTATGAGCTGTACGTGGAAGGAAAGCCGTTTGAAAGAGGCGTGGTCTATGGCAAGCTCACGGAGGAGCTGGTGCAGCGGCAGGAGGATCATTTCACCGAACAGATCGGCAAGATGATACCGTCGAAGATGTACCAGCATTTTTTGAAGTATCTCATCGGCTGGTTTAACCGTCATATGGACGAGAACGTGCCGGAGGAATACAAGAAAGAGATCTACGGCGTGTCCTTTGCGGCCAGCTCAAAATATAAATTTATCGGTTCCAACTACCAGCGTATCATGAACTACCACGCGGCGCACGACATCGGGCATGCGCTGCAAAGCATGGCGCTGGTGGGATGCACGTCTTTCGGCACCTGGAACGACCGCTCGCAGGACAGCTCGCTCATTATCGGCCGAAACTTCGATTTTTATGTGGGCGATAAATTCGCGGAAGAAAAGGTCGTGGCGTTTTACAAACCGGACAAAGGGTATCGTTTTATGTTCATTACCTGGGCGGGATTTACCGGCGTGGTGTCGGGCATGAACGAGCAGGGTTTGACGGTTACCATCAACGCCGCCAAGTCCAGCATGCCTTCGGGATCGGCTACGCCGGTGTCGCTGGTGGCGAGGGAAATATTGCAATACGCGAAAAATATCGGTGAAGCATACGCGATCGCGGAGAAAAGAAAAATGTTCGTGTCCGAATCGTTCCTGATCGGCTCCGCGAACGACAACCGCGCGGCCATTATCGAAAAAACGCCGGAAGAATTGGCGCTGTACGATCCGCATGGCAGCGAGATTTCCTGCGCGAACCATTTCCAGAGCAAAACGCTGGGCGCTTCCGCACCCAACCGGCAGCAACTGGAGGAAAGCGCGTCGCCATACCGTTACAAGCGCCTGCAGGAACTGCTGGCGCGCAACGGCAAAAACTCCGTCGCCAAAACCGTGGCGATCCTGCGCGACCGGAAAGGGCTGCACGACGCGGACATCGGCATGGGCAACGAAAAAGCGCTGAACCAGCTGATCGCGCACCATTCCGTGGTGTTCGAGCCGAAGCAGCTGAAAGTTTGGGTGAGCACCGCGCCCTGGCAGCTTGGCGAATTTGTGGCCTACGATCTCAAAGAAGTGTTTGCCATGAACGGCCTGCAAACCGATCACGAGATCTGCGACAGCACGCTGAACATCCCGGCGGACAGCTTCCTGCAA
>CBINIO010000161.1:0-8584 GCA_966250725.1 uncultured Chitinophaga sp. | reverse complement strand
CGCCAAATTTGGTCAGCTCAGCCGCATTGGGCGGAGGCGGCAAAACCTCTACCAGTTTGGCATAATCCTGCTGGGAAACGCTTTGTGCAGACAATTCGGGAAACAACACAATACACCATACGAGGGAAAAGATCATTGATCTCAGAAAACGGGTACAGGAATAGAACATGTCGATTTAGGATTGGATGAAATTAATATTGTAACAATGGTTCCTTTAAGGTAGAAAAAAAACTGGAACTTATTTCAAAAAAAGTTTAACCTCGGAAACGGACTAGCCGGGAAGCTCACCCATCACTCCTTCAATCCAGCCTGCAAATACTGAAACTCTCGTCCACTGAGCAACATCACCATAATACCCGTTCTTCATGAAATTGGCAGGATTTCCATCCGTTCCATGACATATGCCGACGAGCTTCCATAGCCCACCTTCATGCATAAAAAGACCGCCGCCGCTATCCCCTCCCGTTGGGCAATATTCAAGTTCCAATGGTTTCGCACCTCCCATCCTGCTCATCAAGGGCTTTCCGGGGCTATCAAAATCAAAAAACAAAACGCTGGGACTTCCATTATACTCAACGCCACCAATACTGTCAATTATATTCTCTCCGGCATTCTTCTTCCCTTCTGTCTCGTTCTTTAAAAACCCTTTGCTTGTGACCTTCCCCGCGCTTCCGAATCCAACCCCTACCACGGTATGACCTAACTCGTTAAAAGAGCGATTGATCACCGCGGGGCTGATGCCTGCCACCGGCCGGTCCAGCTCGGCGATCACAATATCATGCTCCCCGGGCCGATTTCCACGACCAGGATAAATAAGCCTTTTCGCCGAATAGTTCAATCCTTCAAACTGAAAGGATAAACCAGGATTTTCACCTGTCTGTTTCCTGGCAAAGTAAGTGGAATGCGCTGCAAGAAGTACATAAGTCTTATTGACCAAAACACAGGAACTTTTCATCTTACCATCAACAAAAACACTCCCTACGCAACGGAACTGGGCCTGCCTCCCAAGTCCAAAATGATCGCTCTCATTTATATCATCTCTAAAAACCCCGAAGAAAAACAGCCCATGAATTATTAACAATAGGATCGGAATAATGCTTACGTTTTTCATAAAGTCACTTTGATTTCTTGAAGTGGAATTTTGTTCTTTAGTTGAATCGATCAGAGGGTAACAGAGGTTAATTTGACAATGCCATCATATGGGCGTATTTTTCAAAATACTATATTAGCCGGATTAAACAACGTTAAGATAATCAATCTTCTTCGCAAATACAATGTATATCCTCTGGATGATCTCACTGGCAATTCACATTATCCTGAACATCATCATCCTGAATAGGCTTGAGCAGGATGACGCATCTGTTTTGCCACGTTCCGCAATACTCCCTTTATTCCTCGCCATCATCACACTCCCGCAGAAGATAAGACCACCATCAAATTTATGAAAGCCGGCAATATCGCGAATTTCATATTTGCAGCCAGCACATTACTGGTAATCCTGTTCAACCTTTAAGCCCCCTCGTTTAGCAACCGCAACCCCTCGCTTACTATCCTGCGGTAAAATACGCACGTCCCTTTGCGCTTACCGCCGGCAATTTACCCCCGGCGGGAAAACGCGCCAAACAAAGTGGCCGTTTTTGCCGGTTTTGGCCGTTTTGGGTCGTATGTCCCTGCGTGGCACAAGAAGGATACAGCGAGGTAAAAGCGTTCCCGGTTCGGAGTAAAAGCGTTCCAAAGGCAAGGAAAAGGCATGGAAAAGGCATGGAAAAAGCATCGAAGAGACGGGGCAACAGCATACAAAACAAAAAGGACCACATCCCTGTGATCCTTTCCCTTGAGGTACCGAGCGGATTCGAACCGCTGTACGAGGTTTTGCAGACCTCTGCCTAGCCACTCGGCCACGGTACCATTTTTGCACCATCAAATTTTGATGGACTGCAAAAGTAGTAAATTTTAGATATTTGCCAAATCTGGTTACAAGATATTCAATTACGGATTAAAAAATTTGCAAGGTATGACCACTCCCATTGCTGAATCGGAACTGATCCTCAACGCCCGCGGCGCCGTTTACCACCTGGACCTCCGCCCCGAAGACCTCGCCCCCACCGTCGTTACCGTGGGCGACCCGGACCGCGTGGAGGCCGTCAGCAAACATTTTGACGCCGTAGAAGGCCGCCACCGCCACCGGGAATTTGTGACCCATACCGGGCGCATCGGCAACAAACGGCTGTCCGTAGTGTCCACAGGCATCGGCACGGACAATATAGACATCGTGCTCAACGAGCTGGACGCGCTGGTCAATATCGATTTTGCAACACGCACCGTAAAGGAAACGCCCGCCAGCCTCCGCATTATCCGCCTCGGCACCGCCGGCTCGCTGCGGGAAGATATCCCCGTGGACAGCTTCGTGGTATCGTCGCACGGGCTCGGGCTGGACAACCTGCTGCCCTTTTACAACTACCAGAACACTCCCGGCGAACTGCAGCTGCTCGAAGCCTTCCGCGGCCAGATACGCATGCAGCCCAGCGCGGCGCGGCCTTATCTTATCGAAGCGTCGGCCGAACTGGCGGCGCTTTTCACGGAGGGTTTCCATACCGGCATTACCGTTACCTGCCCGGGCTTTTACGCCCCGCAGGGCCGCCTGCTGCGCGGGCAGCTCTCCCACCCCGACCTGATCGACCAGCTCACGGGCTTCAGCTTTGAAAACAGGCATATCGCCAATTTCGAGATGGAAACGGCCGGCATTTACGGCCTGGGGCGCGTGCTGGGGCATGAATGCCTGTCCGTCAGCGCCATCGTGGCCAACCGGGTGAGCAAAACCTTCAGCAGCGACGGGCGCGCGGCCGTGGAAAGCCTTATTGCAAAGGCATTGGGCATCCTCGCCGCATAATCATCAAAACAATTTCTACCTTTGCGTACAGCATGAACATACATTTTTATAAATACCAGGGAACAGGCAACGACTTCGTGATCGTAGACAACCGCGGCGGCGAATACGGCGGCCTTACCACAGAGCAGATCTCGCATCTTTGCGACCGGCGCTTCGGCATCGGGGCTGACGGGCTGATGATGCTGGAAAACCGCGAAGGGTACGATTTTGCGATGAAATATTATAACGCGGACGGCCGCGAGGGAAGCATGTGCGGGAACGGCGGCCGTTGTCTCACCGCTTTTGCCCGTCAGATGGGCATCCAGGGCGAAGAGCTGAAATTTATCGCGGTAGACGGCGAGCACCAGGCCAGCTTCCGCGAAAACGGCTGGGTGAACCTGAAAATGCAGGACGTGGAATGGGTGGAAAAAGGCAATCTCTACTATTATCTCAACACCGGCTCGCCGCATTTCGTCAAATTCGTGACGGACGTGCAGGAAGTGGACGTATACCAGCAGGGCCGGGAGATCCGTTATAACGAGCGGTTCGCCGCGGAAGGCACCAATGTGAATTTTGTACAGGAGCTGGACAACGGCATCTTTGTACGCACCTACGAGCGCGGCGTGGAAGACGAGACCTATTCCTGCGGCACCGGCGTGACCGCCTCCGCCCTCACCGCATCGCCCGCGGAACCGGGCAATTACGCCATCCCCGTCGAAACGCTGGGCGGCCACCTGGAAGTGCGGTTTTCGCGCACGGGCGAACGCCACTTCTCCGACATCTGGCTGTGCGGCCCGGCAACACTGGTGTTTGAAGGAAATATTAATATTTAGCCCGCCGGCTATTGGTGAATTAATTCCCCTACCTTTGCGCCCGGAATGATCCAGTACTTCAAAAATATAGACGCGCGCACCGTTGCCATCGACGAGCCGGAAAACGGCTCCTGGGTGAACGTTGCCCCGCCGCTGAAACAGGCGGAATTCGAACAGCTGTCTGACGCCCTCGACATCCCGCTCGACTTTTTGACGGACTCGCTGGACATCGACGAGAAAAGCCGCTTCGAGCTGGAAGACAACGTAAAGCTGATCGTTATCAAAACGCCCGCCGAAAACAACTCCATCAACGAAAGCGACGCCTACTACATCACCATCCCCATCGTGATCATCCTCACCCACAACCAGATCGTCACCGTTAACTCTTTCGACAACGCCGCGATCAAAAAATTCCTCAACACCTTTCACAACCGCCACCCAGAAAAAAGGAACATGATGGTGCTGAAAGTGTTCGAGAAAGTGGTGATGAATTTCCTGGATTACCTGAAAGAGATCAACCAGCGCCGCAACCTGCTGGAGCAAAAGCTGTACGACTCCAACCGGAACGAGGAGCTGCTCTACCTGATGCGCATTCAAAAAAGCCTGGTATATTTTGTAACGGCCCTCCGCAGCAACGAGCTGCTGCTCATGAAGCTGGAACGCACCAACTTCCTCGGGCTGAACGAAGACGAAAAAGAATTCCTGCAGGACCTTATCGTAGATACCAGCCAGGCGCTTGAAATGGCGAACATCTACACGAACATCCTCAGCAGCACCATGGACGCTTTCGCCAGCATCATCTCCAACAACCTCAACTTCGTGATGAAGCGCCTCACGTCCATCACCATCGTGCTCACGCTGCCCGTACTGGTAGCAAGCATTTACGGGATGAACGTGGAAATACCTTACGCGCATTCCACCTACGCCTTCTACATACCCGTCACCATCGCCATCGTAACCGCGGTGATCATGAGCTGGTACTTTATGAAGAAAAAGTGGTTCTAGTATCTTTCCTTTACCAGTTTCGACACCGTTTTATCGGTCGGCAGCGTAACGGTGTCGGCTGAATAATCCGCCCAATCCACCCAGCGCAGCCCTTCCACCTGCACGGCCGGGTCGTCCGGTATGGGGAAGCCGAAAGGTTTGTCCAGCAGCTTTGCCGTGAACGGCGACAGCGCCCGCACGAGGTAATATATAGCGATGATCTGCTGGCCGGGCCGGAAAGCGTTCTCCTGGAAAAAATCCGTCGTGTACAGATGCGTCACCACCTCCACGTCCTGGCCCACTTCTTCCTGCCATTCCCGCACGACGCACTCGATCGTGCCTTCGCCAAACTCAAGCCCGCCGCCGGGATACTTGGTGTACAAGCCGCCGCGGATATGCTCGTCGCTGACCAGCACCTGCTTTTTTTCATTGATCATAATGCCGTATACACGGACGGTAAATAGGTCCATCGGGAAGGAAGATTTTATCTGTTCATCGCCATGCGTTTCATGTCCGCCGCGGTGCTATGGCCCAGGTACCGTTCGAGGATACCGTGCACCCAGTAGATCACCGGCGTGAGCACGATGGCCGCCGTGAATTTATAAATGTAATTGATGATGCAAACGCTCAGCACCTGGCCCATGGACCACACGGGATTTTTGTCCGGGTTGTAGATCAGCGGGCCGAGATAGAATGCCACGAACAGCACCACGAAGCTGTCTATCAGCTGCGAAATAAGCGTGGAGCCTGTAGCGCGCAGCCAGATCTTTTTTTCGCCGGTCGCCTGTTTGATCTTGTGGAAGGTGAACACGTCCACCAGCTGCCCGAGCAGGAAGGCGGTGAGCGAACCGACGATGATCAGCGAGCCCTGGCCAAGTATTTGCTGGTAGGCTTTGTCCATATCGGGCACGCCGGAGTTGACCTTCATGGTCACAAAGAACGCTGCCGGCGTAAGCTGTATGGCGAAGAAAAATATGATAAAGGCGAACAGGATGAGCCCCGCCGCGAGGAACGACAGGAAACGCACGCCTTTCATGCCGTAATATTCGTTGATGATGTCCGTCATGATGAACACCACGGGCCAGAGCAGCACGCCGGCCGTCATGTTGAAGCTGTAACGCTCGCCGAGGATCATGAGGTTGGCGGGGTCGAAACCGAAAGTGGCTTCCAGGGAAAATATCTTCACGCCGATGATCTCCGCGATCAGCGCGTTGGCTACCAGGATGCCGCTTAAAATGATGAAGAGCTTTGTCGGTTTATCTTTCAGGATATTGATGATCATAAGAACAGTTCCAGTTGAAGGAGCAAGATAATAACATTCAAAATAAATATAACAGGATGGATCTGCGCGAACCGCACTTTACGCGCCAGCAGCATGGCGGCTCCCAGCAGGATGCAGAGGATGTTCAGCGGCGCCGCCACCAGCCCGCCCAGTACCATGATGTGTTTGGCGACATGTTCCCAGGTATCGGTATTGTCGAGCATGCGGATGATAAAACCGGCGAGATAACAGATATTGCAGATAAAGCTCACTTTTATAAGGAAACGGAGCCAGTTCATATTGAAATTTCGGATAAAATACAGTTATTTTGGATTCTTTAAAAACTAAACAGGAAAAACCCGATGAAGCAAAACTGGCAAAACGCCGTCCTAAAACATGTATACGCCGTCCTCATTTTCCTGGGGCTTTCCTTCCTTTTCTGCCGCCCTGTGCTGGACGGCCTGGAGCTGAGGCAGCATGACACGATCTCCTGGAGGGCCATGTCTCAGGAAGCCAGGGAATACCATCAGAAAACGGGTATCGGGCCTTTGTGGACGAACAGCATGTTTGGCGGCATGCCGACGTACCAGATCTACATGGCGGGCGACAACTACGTGAACTATATCCACCAGGCGCTGTCGCTCGGGCTTCCCAAGCCGGTGAACTTCTTTTTCCTGGCGATGCTCGGGTTTTACTTCATGTTGTGCACAATGGGCTTCCGGCACTGGATCTGCATTGCGGGCGCCATTGCCTTCGGCTTCTCTTCCTATAATCCCATCATCATCGCCGCGGGGCACGATACCAAGATGCTTTGCATGGTATACATGGCGCCCTTTATCGCAGGCGTGCTCATGGCCTACCGCGGGCGCTGGCTTACCGGCGGCATCGTGGCCTGCATCGCCATGTCGCTCATCATTACCAACAACCACTACCAGATGGCCTATTATACGGTGATCATCGCAGTGGCCCTTGGTATCGGCTACCTGGTGCACAGCTTCCGGGAAAAAACGCTGCCGCAGTATTTCAAAACGACCGCCGCGCTGATCGGGTTTGGCATACTGGCGGTGCTGCCTTCCATGGTGAACCTCTGGCCTACCTACGAATATGCGAAATACACCATGCGCGGCGGCCATTCCGAGCTTACGCTCAACGAGGCGCAGAACAGCACCCGCACCGAAGGCGGCCTGGATAAAGAGTACGCCTTCCGCTGGAGCATGGGGCCGATGGAAACGCTCACCACGCTTATTCCCAACCTCTATGGCGGCTCCGGAGCCGAAGACATCGGCACCGGCTCCGAATCGTACAAGGCGCTGGTATCCATCGGCGTCCCCCCGGTGTCCGCCGAACAGTTCGTCGCCAATTACCCGCTGTATTGGGGGCCGCAGCCCGGCACCAGCGCGGTCTATTTCGGGGCGTCCGTCATGTTCCTGTTCGTGCTGTCGCTGTTCCTGATCAAAGACTGGCGCAAATGGCTTTTCCTGCCGGTGATCATATTTGCCGTGCTGCTTTCGTGGGGAAGCCACCTGGCCTTTTTCAACAACTTCCTTTTTGATCATATGCCGATGTACAACAAGTTCAGGGCGCCCTCGCAATCGCTCGTGATAGCGCAGCTGCTGGTGCCGCTCATGGCCTGCTGGGTGCTGCATATGATCGTTACGGGAACTTATGCCAAAGAAGAGATCATAAAACAGCTGAAAAAAGCCACGCTGGTGACGGGCGGCATCTGCCTGCTGTTCATCATCGCTTCCTTTGGCATGCTGCGCTTTGAAGCGGAGAACGACGCGGCGCGCAATTTCATTACCCAGTCCTTCGGCAATAATAACAGCGCGCTGAACAGCATGCTCAGCGCGATGATCAGCGACCGCGCTTCCGCGCTCCGCGGCGACGCCTTCCGTTCGCTGGTGATCGTGCTGCTGGCGGCGGGGCTCGTTTGGCTGCTGATGAAAAATACCATCAAAGCCTCCATGTTCGTGCTGCTCACAGGCGTTGTGGTGGCGGGCGATCTGCTGATAGTGGCGCACCGCTATCTGAACAAAGACAATTATGTAACACCGGCCGACTATGCCGGCATATTCGCGCCCACGGCGGTGGACCAGGCCATCCTGCAGGACCCGGACCCGTATTACCGCGTGCTGAACGTAGCCAGCGGCGTTTTTGACGACGCGCTCACCTCCTATCATCACAAATCCATCGGCGGTTACCATGCGGCCAAGCTGGCGCTGTATAACGACCTGATCGAGTTCCAGCTTTCCAAGAACAACCCGGCGGTATTGAATATGCTGAACACCAAGTACATCATATTCCCCAACCAGCAGCAACAGGGACAGCTGGCATACCAGCAGAACCCCGATGCGCTCGGCAACGCCTGGTTCGTGCAGGGCGTACGATGGGCGGCCAATGCCAACGAGGAAATGAAAGCGCTGGACAATTTCAGCCCGCGCGATACCGCCGTGATAGACGTTCGTTTTAAACCATTGCTGGAAGGGTATACGTTCGGCCGGGACTCCGCCAGCAGCGTGAAGCTCACGAAATACGGCCTCAACGAGCTGCAGTTCCGCAGCAGCAACGGCCAGAACGGCCTGGCCGTGTTCTCGGACATCTACTACCCCGCCGGGTGGGAAGTGTTCATAGACGGTAAAAAAAGCGATATCATCAAAG